>NZ_JBISBU010000219.1:0-430 GCF_044385805.1 Haloferula sp. A504 | reverse complement strand
GGCCTGTTGTGAAGAGAGCCCTACCGGGCAAGTTGATCTTACCGATCCAGACTGCCGCCAACTGCGCAAGGGCGGCAAAACCACCATTGGCTACAACGTGCAGGCAGCCGTCGATGACAAGCACCACCTGATCACTACCATTGAGGTTACCGGGGAGGCCAACGATCGTCGCTCGCTTGCCCCGATCGCCCAGCAGGCCAAGAAAGACCTCGGGCTGGCTCAAGATGCCTCGCTTACTGTCATCGCCGACACCGGCTACGGAACCGGTCCCAAACACACTGCCTGCGAAGCAAGCGGGACCATTGCCCTGGTGCCCGTCCAGAAGCCAAGCGGCAAGTCCAACGGGCTCCACAACAGCGACGCATTTACCCGCGATCCGGCGAGCGACACCTAGATCTGCCCACAGGGCGAAGTGCTTGCCCGGAAAGCG
>NZ_JBISBU010000218.1:0-431 GCF_044385805.1 Haloferula sp. A504 | reverse complement strand
GACAACTGAGCCAAACACCGAAACCAACAACCGTTCCAAACCACCTCCAGAACCCCGTGCCTCTTCACAATTTACAGAAAAAATCTCGCGCGGCCCCTTTCTTTGGACATTTGAGCTTCGCACACTCTTTGCCAATTGGCCTCGTTTCATGCATTTGCTTGAGAAGGTTTTTCGCTGCAGCATCGTATGCAGCCTCCCGGTCTTTACCGTATCCCTCGCCCTTGTAGTATACGCTCCCACACTTCTCGTCTGGAGTCAGACACATCGGCCCTATGCACTTCTTAGAGATGCAACAGCCGCAGACACGGTCCCACGAGACTGCACAATACCATCTAGCCCGCATTTCTCATACTCGCGGCGGCGATTCGCCGATGGGGGGCTCGATCTCGGTGAGAGATGAGATCAGCGGCTTTTGAGCACCCTCGGCGATT
>NZ_JBISBU010000217.1:0-432 GCF_044385805.1 Haloferula sp. A504 | reverse complement strand
TGGACATTTTCGAAAGTGACGGAATGGAAGACGGCGGGTTCATCGGGCGGCGTTGCTCTGGATCTTCACTCCCAACTCCCAGATGAAGGCGGTCAACTCACGGGCGACGGCGACCTTGACCTTGTTGTGATGCATGAGGCGGCCCTTCAAGGTCCTGAATCGGGCGTGAAGGCGGTTCTGCGCGCGCCAGGCGATCTCTTTGATCCAACGCGGCTTGCCTTTCTGTCTCTCGGCCATGGCGTAGCTGACGCGCGGCTGCACACGGTAGTGGGTGGCGCATTCGATGAGAATCCAGCGGGCGTGGGCATTGCCGCATTTGGTGATTCCGGTCTGTTTTTGTTTGCCACCGGTGGTGTATTCTCCAGGGGTGAGGCCGAGATAACTCATCAGCTGGCGCGGATGGGTGAAACGCACGAAGTCGCCGATTTCGGA
>NZ_JBISBU010000216.1:0-437 GCF_044385805.1 Haloferula sp. A504 | reverse complement strand
CTGACGCTGGAGCCGACGCACTACACCACGGTCGATAATGGCGACTGCACCGAAACGGTGACCATCCACGACCTGGAAAACCTCACCGGGCTGACTGGCGGCGGCGGGGTGGTGCGGCTGCGGGTGGACCTCGACGAGGAGCCGGACTCGACCATCGACCACACCAGCTGGTCGGAAGTGGAGGGCTGGAACGAGGTCGGTCTGCCGGTGTGCTGCGTGACCTACAACGACCCCTACCAGCGCGAGACACTGTTCAGCGGCACGGTGGGCACGGTCAGCGGCCAGGACCTGGTGTTCACGCTCAGCGGCGGCTCCTTCGACCTGGGCACCTTGCTGGATCCGGGCGCCTCGTATTACATCGAGGTCAACTCGGGCGACCACGAGGGCCACCGCTTCGACGTGGTCTCGGCTGCGGGCAACACCCTGACGCTGGCCGC
>NZ_JBISBU010000215.1:0-437 GCF_044385805.1 Haloferula sp. A504 | reverse complement strand
CTGACGCTGGAGCCGACGCACTACACCACGGTCGATAATGGCGACTGCACCGAAACGGTGACCATCCACGACCTGGAAAACCTCACCGGGCTGACCGGCGGCGGCGGGGTGGTGCGGCTGCGGGTGGACCTCGACGAGGAGCCGGACTCGACCATCGACCACACCAGCTGGTCGGAAGTGGAAGGCTGGAACGAGGTCTTTCTGCCGGTGTGCTGCGTGACCTACAACGACCCCTACCAGCGCGAGACGCTGTTCAGCGGCACGGTGGGCACGGTCAGCGGCCAGGACCTGGTGTTCACGCTCAGCGGCGGCTCCTTCGACCTGGGCACCTTGCTGGATCCCGGCGCCTCGTATTACATCGAGGTCAACTCGGGCGACCACGAGGGCCACCGCTTCGACGTGGTCTCGGCTGCGGGCAACACCCTGACGCTGGCCGC
>NZ_JBISBU010000214.1:0-443 GCF_044385805.1 Haloferula sp. A504 | reverse complement strand
TTTTCTAGCGCGGAAAAGGGGTGACGTCGAGAATGGAACCCCATGAACGAAAAGACAGAGAGGGTCCGCAAAAGGACCCCGAGAAGGAAGTTGGCACGTCGCAGAAAGTGGCGTGAATCGGAGCCGCGGCGGAGGGGCTATCCGCCCGAGTTCCGGCTCAAGGCGGCGCTGATGTGCGTCGAGGGAGGGGCGGTCCAGAAGACCGTCGCCCACGAGTTGGGCATCTCGCCGAACACGCTCAACACCTGGGTGCTGGCGTATCGCCGGGAAGGTCCCGAGTCGCCCCTGCTGCGCGCTTCGCCGCCGCCCGCGGGCGGCGGCGAAGCGCGCCGGCGCCTGCCACCCCCGGTGCGTGGCAAGATCGTCGATCTCAAGCAGGCCAACCCCGGCTGGGGCGTGCGCCGCATCGCCCAGGTGCTGCGCCGCTGGTTCCTCATGGAGGC
>NZ_JBISBU010000213.1:0-446 GCF_044385805.1 Haloferula sp. A504 | reverse complement strand
CGGCGGATTTCCAACAAGGCCGCGGTCTAGGGTCGTCCACCAGCGGCTTGTTCGGCTTGGTTTGTTGATTGGCTGGGAAACCCCAAGGCCCCCAACAAATCGGTGCCCTCCCGCTCATGGCCAAGAACCTGTCCGTCGGGTGTGAAGACAATCTCGAATGATCGCCCATGTGAAACCTGTCCATCGATAAAGATGTGATACCCGGGCTGGTGGTTCTCAACCAGCTGCGAAAGCTCAAAAACGATCTCCTGGGTCAGCCGTCCGCCTCGAAAGGTCACGACGACGAGAACGCGGTCGTCGGGGTAGGCGTCGTCCGGTGGCAGGAGAAAATCTGCCTCACTGGGCGCGCCTTCTGTCTCCTCCACGGATCGCCCGCAGTCCCGAAGCACCGTCACGGCCTTCCTGCAGAAGGCTCCAAACTCAGCCTTGAACTCCGAATGATCCGC
>NZ_JBISBU010000212.1:0-446 GCF_044385805.1 Haloferula sp. A504 | reverse complement strand
CGGCGGATTTCCAACAAGGCCGCGGTCTAGGGTCGTCCACCAGCGGCTTGTTCGGCTTGGTTTGTTGATTGGCTGGGAAACCCCAAGGCCCCCAATAAATCGGTGCCCTCCCGCTCATGGCCAAGGACCTGTCCATCGGGTATGAAGACAATCTCGAACGATCGCCCATGTGAAACCTGTCCATCGATAAAGATGTGATACCTCGGCTGGTGGTTCTCAACCAGCTGCGAAAGGGCGAAAACGATCTCCTGGGTCAGCCGTGCGCCTCGAAGGGTCACGACGACGAGAACGCGGTCGTCAGGGTAGGCGTAGTCCGGTGGCAGGAGAAAATCTGCCTCGCTGGGCGCGCCCTCTGTCTCCTCCACGGATCGCCCGCAGTCCCGAAGCACCGTCACGGCCTTCCTGCAGAAGGCTCCAAACTCAGCCTTGAACTCCGAATGATCCGC
>NZ_JBISBU010000211.1:0-447 GCF_044385805.1 Haloferula sp. A504 | reverse complement strand
AACCGGCCCGCCCGGATCGATCCGCTCCCTGACGCCCTCAAAACGACCTTCAAAAAACCCCTTGCCAAGCTCTGGTACTACTGACCCGAATGGCAGGGCCAACAAGCCCGTCGTCGATGCCCTCATGACTTTCCGGGGTTTCAAGATCGTCGCCGCCATGATGGTCGTTTCCGAAATCGGCGATTTCGTGCGTTTCACCCATCCGCGCCAGCTGATGAGTTATCTCGGCCTCACCCCCGGAGAATACACCACCGGTGGCAAACAGAAACAGACCGGCATCACCAAGTGCGGCAACGCCCATGCACGATGGATTCTCATCGAATGCGCCACCCACTACCGCGTACAGCCGCGCGTCAGCTATGCCATGGCCGAGCGACAGAAGGGCAAGCCGCGATGGGTCAAGGAGATCGCCTGGCGTGCCCAGAATCGCCTGCACGCCCGATTCAG
>NZ_JBISBU010000210.1:0-460 GCF_044385805.1 Haloferula sp. A504 | reverse complement strand
GCACCCGGGGGCGCGTCAATGGCGAGCGTCTCTGAGGTTCCGCCGGGGTCGAGAAAGACCGTGGCATGTGTGAAGAGAAGCGGAATGATGACCGTCCTGCGGAGGACGGCACCTTGAACTCGGGAGGCCCGGATGCCGTGCCGCAGGAGGCGATCTACCTCCAGCGGCTCCACGTCGATCAACCCCAGGAAGACGACGTGAAGGGCAGCCGGGAGTCAGACCCGTCCATAGTAGTCCGAGACGATAAAGCCGATCACATGGCAAAGGAACGGGCGGATGGGCAACGCGGACAAAGCACCCACGTCGGAGGCACGAATACCCTCCACCCAGACGTGTCACGCACCCTGTCCGCACTGGGAACCAAGGCGGCGAAGTGCCCGGAACACCGTTTCCGGGCGCTGGCCCGCCTGATCGACAGGCAGATGCTCCGGGAGGCGTTCCACCGACTCAGACGCAAGGC
>NZ_JBISBU010000020.1:0-79497 GCF_044385805.1 Haloferula sp. A504 | reverse complement strand
GGGCGGAACGGCCCGCTTCTTTCCTTCGGTTTCCTGAACCCGTGTCTTTCCGCGCTCCATTCTGCGGCGCGTCGCATGGGGTCGGGGATGTGGTTTCCGGTGAGGGTGATCTTGAGTTCGTCGGGGTGACGCCTGCCGCGCTTGGTCTTGAAGCGGATTGCGGCGTAGCATTCCTGAAGGCTGTTTGATAAACCCCTGTGTCTGCCGTGTATTCAGGCTGATCCAATGCGTTTGAGTCGCCCACAGTTTCAAAGATGGTTGATGCCGACCTTGTTGGGTTCGGCGCTGGCTTCGGCCGCGGAGCCGGTCCAGTTCAATCGCGACATCCGGCCGATCCTGTCGGACCGTTGCTTCGCCTGTCATGGGCCGGACGAGGCGGCGCGGGAGGCGGATCTGCGCCTGGACCTTGAAGAGGCCGCGAAGATCGACCTCGGGGGCTATCGGGCGATCGTGCCCGGCAAGCCGGATCAGAGTGAGTTGGTGCGCCGGATTGAAAGCACCGATGAGGATGAGGTCATGCCTCCGCCCGACACGCACCTGAGTCTCGATGCCGAAGAAAAGGCCCTGCTCCGGCGCTGGATCGAGGAGGGGGCGACCTGGGAGGAGCATTGGTCGTTTCAGAAGATCGAACGCCCCAAGCTGCCGGAAGTGGCCGGGCCGAAGTGGGGCAGGGGAGGAATCGACGCCTTCGTGCTGCGCCGACTGCGCCAGCAATCGCTCGAACCGGCTCCGGAGGTCGGGCGCGAGCAGTGGCTGCGTCGGGTGACCCAGGACCTGACCGGGTTGCCGCCGTCGTTGGAGGAGATCGATGCCTTCGTCGCCGATGATTCACCCGATGCCTGCGAGAAGGTGGTCGACCGCCTGCTGGCGAGTGTCGACCACGCCGAGCGGATGACCGCGTTGTGGCTGGACCAGGCGCGCTACGCCGACAGCAACGGCTACCAGTTCGACAACGAGCGCACGATGTGGCCGTGGCGCGACTGGGTGATCGATGCCTTTCGCGCGAACATGCCCTTCGACCGCTTCGTCACCGAGCAACTGGCGGGTGACCTGCTCGACGAGCCGACCCCCGACCAACTCGTCGCCACCGGTTTCCTGCGCAATCACGGCTACTCGATCGAGGGCGGCATCATCGACGAGGAATACCGGGTGATGTACGCCAACGACAAGACCGCCACCGTCGGCACCCTGTTCCTCGGGCTCACGCTCGATTGCGCCCGCTGCCACGACCACAAGTACGACCCGGTGAGCATCGAGGAATACTACTCGATGTATGCCTTCTTCAACACCAGCGCCGAGAAGGGAGCGCCGGGCGAGGACGGTCGCAAGCAGAAGGCGGCCGCGCCATTCCTCGAGATTGACGCCGCGGGGGAGACGGTCCGGGCCATGGTGATGAGGGAACAGCCGCGCGAGACCTTCGTGCTGGAGCAGGGTCAGTTCGACCAGCCGGGGGATAAGGTGTCGCCGGACACGCCGGCCGTGCTGCCGTCCTTCGACGGCTACCGGCCCGACCGTCTCGGCCTCGCCCGCTGGCTGACGGCGGACGAGAACCCGCTTTTCGCCCGGGTCAGCGTCAACCGCCTGTGGCGGCAATTCTTCGGCCGCGGACTGGTCAAGACGGTCGACAATTTCGGCGTCCAAGGCGAACTGCCGACCCATCCCGAGCTGCTCGACTGGCTGGCGGTCGAGTTTCGCGACAGCGGCTGGGACCTGCGTCACGTCATCCGGCTCATCGTCCTCTCGGCCACCTACGGGCAGTCCTCGGACTTCCGCGACGACCTGGAGGATGCGGAGAACCGCCTGCTTGCCCGCGGCCCGAGCTTCCGGCTTTCGGGGGAAATGATCCGCGACCAGGCGCTCGCCGCCAGTGGGTTGCTGGTGAAGAAGATCGGCGGCCCGAGCGTGAGACCCTACCAGCCCGAGGGCGTGTGGGAGGATCTGAACGCCCCCGTCTCGCACGCCGAGACATACGTGCAGGGCACCGGTGACGACCTTTATCGGAAGAGCCTTTACACCTACTGGCGCCGCGCCGTGCCGCATCCGGCGATGGTCGCCTTCGACGCGCCGAGCCGCGACGTCTGCACGGTCGAGCGCGCCGCCACCAACACGCCACTGCAGGCGCTCGTCACCCTGCACGGCCCGACCTTCGTCGAGGCAGCCCGCAAACTTGCGGAGGAGGCACTCGCCGCCGGGGCGCCGGTCGATCTTGCCTTCCGACGGGTGCTTTCGCGCCAGCCCACCGGACGCGAGCGACAGATCATCGATGAGTTGCATGCCGAGCGCCTGCGGCATTACCACCACGATCCCGCCGCGGCCGACCGACTGCTCGCGGTGGGCGAAAGCCCGGTGGCCGCCGGCATCGAACGAGCCGAGCTTGCGGCGCTGGCCGACGTCTGCCACGCCATCCTCAACCTCAGCGAAACGGTGACCCGCAAGTGACCATGGACCCGCTTCTCCTCAACATGACCCGCCGCCGCGCGCTGCAGACCGTTGGCGGCGGCCTCGGCTCGATGGCGCTTGGCAGCCTGTTCGCCGAGGAAACCGGCGTCGCCCTCGGTGCCAACTACCGTCCCAGGGCCAGGCGCGTCATCTACCTGTTCCAGTCGGGCGGCCCGTCACAGACCGACCTTTTCGAGCACAAGCCGGCCCTGGCGAAATTCCACGGCCAGGACATTTTCTCGAAGGTCAAGCAGAGCGGGCGGCTCACCGGTTTCACCGACGGCCACAAGCTTCACCCGATCATCAACACCCGCTACGCCTTCAAGCGCCACGGCGAGTGCGGGTCGTGGGTCAGCGAATTGCTGCCGCACCTCGGGGCGATCAGCGACGAACTGTGCACCATCCGCTCAATGAGCACCAAGCCGGTCAACCACGATCCGGCGCTGACCTTCATGCAGACCGGCCACAACCTGCCCGGCCGTCCGAGCATGGGCTCGTGGCTGAGCTACGGGCTCGGGTCGATGAACCGCAACCTGCCCGACTTCGTCGTCCTGGTCTCGAAAGGCGACCTCGCCAACATGCAGCCGCTCAACGCCCGGCTGTGGGGCAACGGCTTCCTGCCCGGCAGGCATCAGGGCGTGCGCCTGCGCTCGGGCAGCGAGCCGGTACTTTACTTGAAAGACCCCACCGGCAAGAGCCTCGGCGAGCGTCGCCGGATGCTCGATGCGATCCACGAGCTTAACCAGGAGGAGTTGGCCCGCAGCGGCAACCCGGAGATCACCACGCGGATCAGCCAGTACGAAATGGCCTTCCGCATGCAGACCTCCATTCCCGAGTTGGCCGATCTTTCCGACGAGCCGGAGTCGACCTTCAAGCTCTACGGCGAGGACGCACGGACGCCGGGAACCTACGCCTTCAACTGCCTGATGGCGCGCCGCCTGGCCGAGCGCGACGTCCGCTTCATCCAGCTCTACCACTCCGGCTGGGACCACCATTTCAACCTGCCCGCCCACCTGCCGAAGCGCTGCCGGGAAACCGACCAGGCCAGCGCCGCGCTGATCCTCGACCTGAAGCAGCGCGGACTGCTCGAGGACACCATCGTGGTCTGGGGCGGCGAGTTCGGCCGCACCGCCTTCAGCCAGAGCGGCAAGGTCGCCGAGTCGTACGGCCGCGACCATCACGCCGCCTGCTTCACCAAGCTCGTTGCCGGCGGCGGCTTCAAGGCCGGGCTCAATTACGGCGAGACCGACGATTTCTCCTACCAGGTCGTGCGCGACGAGGTGCCGGTCCACGACCTCCACGCCACCGTCCTGCACCAACTCGGCATCGACCACGAGAAGCTGACCTTCCTGTTCCAGGGCCGCCGCTATCGGCTCACCGATGTCGAGGGTCACGTCGTCCGCGGACTGCTCGCGTAGGGACACAGCTTCGGGATTGTCCCGCCGGAGGCCGGCAGATAGACCTTGATCGTGCCGGTCGAAGAAATACCCCAAACCCTGTGGATCCTGCTCGGCGTCCAGACGGGACTACTGGTCCTGATCTGGCTCGGCCAGCTGATTCAAGGGGCCCGCCTGCGCCGGATCGAACGATCGCTGCTTTCCAGAAACGCGCCCGTGCCGGAACTGCAGCGTGTCAAGTCGGAGGCCAGGCAGGGCCAGCGGCTCTTTGACAGGTGGCTCGACGAGGATCCGAGCCGTCACGAGCTTCCGAAGAAGGAGCAGTTCGCTGGCTTCCGGAAGTGGCGCGCGGAGCAGGGGATGAACTGGGATCCGGAACGGTCGGGGGACTGATCCGGGTGACCCGGAGCCCGTCCTTCAGGCCGAGATCGAGAGTGACGGCTTGTGCTTACGTCCTTTCGGCTGGCGTGGTCCGATCAAGGCTCCGAGAGTTTCGACGTGATCCGCATCCGGGGCGCCCGCCAGCACAACCTGAGGAATCTCGACCTGGAGATTCCCCACGGGAAGCTCGTGGTCATGACCGGGCCGAGCGGCAGCGGAAAGTCGTCGCTGGCTTTTCACACGCTGTTCGCCGAAGGCCAGCGCCGGTTCATCGAGTCGCTCTCGGCCTACGCGCGGCAGTTTCTCGACCAGCTTGAGAAACCGGATGTCGATGCCATCGAGGGCCTGAGTCCGGCGATCGCGATCGAGCAACGCAGCGGCGGGCTGAATCCCCGCTCGACGGTGGCGACGGCCACCGAGCTCTACGAGCACCTGCGGGTGCTGTGGGCCGCGGCGGGAACCCCCCACGATCCGGAGACCGGCGAGCGTCTCGAGCGGATGACCTCGGCCGACATGGTGGCCGCGCTGCTGCAGGAAGCGGAGGGGACGAAGCTGGTGCTGCTCGCCCCGGTCCCGAAAGAGGAGACCTCGGATGCCGGACGCCTGATCGGTGACCTGCGGCGCCAGGGTTTCGTCCGGGTGCGGGTGGATGGAGAAATTCTGGATCTGGAGGAAGCGGAAGCCGGCTGGCCGGAGCATCCGCGACAGGTCGAGGTCGTGGTCGATCGCCTGGTGGTGCGCGACGGGGCGTCGGCTCGCCTCGCGGACTCCGTGGAGACCGTCTTGAGGATCTGCGGAAGCGAGGCCCGGGTGCTGGTGCAGGAGCCGGATTCCGAGGGCTGGGACGAGCGTTCGTTCCAGACCAGCTACCGGAACCCGAAGACCGGCTTCACGATCGGAGAGCTGTCTCCCCGCCACTTTTCCTTCAACTCCCATCTCGGGGCGTGCCGGGCCTGCGAGGGGCTGGGCACCGAGCGATTCTGTGATCCGGAGCTGCTGGTCGGTGATCCCGAGACGCCCCTGCTGGAGGGGGCGATCACCGGATGGTGGAAACCGAAGGCGCAGCGCGGGAAGTTGCTGATCAACGAACTGGCGGCGCTGCTGCGGATGTTTGGCGTCGATGAGTCCGTGCGTCTCCGCGATTTGCCCGATGAGGCGCGGCAGTTGCTGTTCCATGGCGGCATGCTGGAAACGGGCTGGAAGGTGGGGGCCGAGAAGAAACCGCAGATCAAGAAATACGAGGGGCTCTGTGTCGAGGCGGAGCGCAAGCTGCGAGTGGCGCGCTCGGAAGCGGTGCGGCGCCGCATCCTGCGGGTGATGGCGGAGCGGCCCTGCCGCGTGTGCGAGGGCCGTCGGCTGAAGCCGGAACTGCTGGCGGTGCGAATCGAGGGAGCGGGCGGTCGCTGGCTGGGGATCCAGGATTTCTGCGCGCTCCCGGTGGACGAGGCGCTGGCGTGGTTGGCAGGGGTGCGGCTTGCCGAGGACCGGGCGGAGATCTGCGGGCGGCTGGTCGGGGAGTTGAACGAGAGGTTGTCGTTTCTCGACGAGGTGGGGCTCGGCTATCTCGGTCTCGACCGGGCGAGCGGCACGCTTTCCGGGGGAGAGGCCCAGCGAATCCGCCTGGCGACGCAGCTGGGAAGCGGGCTCACGGGGGTCCTCTACGTGCTCGACGAGCCGAGCATCGGTCTCCACGCCGAGGATACCGGACGCTTGATCGGCGCCCTTGAGCGGCTGCGGGATCGTGGCAACACGGTGGTGGTCGTCGAGCACGACGAATCCATGATCCGGGCGGCGGATTGGCTGGTGGAGCTGGGGCCGGGTGCCGGAGCGGATGGCGGGCTGCTCTTGGCGAACGGAGCACCCGAGGATTGCGGTGAAGCACCGACCATGAAGTGGCTTGCGGCTGGGCGCCGCACTTACGGCCTGCCCCGGGCCGGGACAGCCGCTTTGCTGGAGGGTGAGTTGGTCATCCGGGGTGCCCGGGAGAACAACCTCCAGAACATCGACGTGAAGATTCCGCTGGGAGGGATCTGTTGCCTGACGGGTCCCAGCGGCAGCGGCAAGTCCACCCTGGCCAACGATATCCTGATGCGCGCCTTGAAGCGCCGGTTCCACGGGGCGGGCGATCGGCCCGGGGAGCATGACGGCATTGACGGGATGGATCGCATCGGCAAGGCAGTGGTGGTCGATCAGGCACCGATCGGCCGGAGTCCGCGCTCGAATCCGGCGACCTTTACCGGCGCCTTCGACCTGATCCGGAGTCTCTTTGCCAAGCTTCCGCTGTCGCGTCAGCGCGGCTACGGTCCGGGCCGTTTCAGCTTCAACACGCGGGGCGGGCGCTGCGAGAAGTGCGAGGGGGCGGGGCGGCTGAAAGTCGAGATGCATTTCCTGCCGGATGCCTGGATCGAGTGCAACTCCTGTGGCGGCCGCCGCTTCAACCGCGAGACGCTCGAGGTGACCTTCAAGGGACTGAGCATTGCGGACGTCCTGGAGCTTGGAGTGGTGGAGGCCCACGCGGCGTTCGCGGCGGTCCCCAAGCTCGCGGCGCTGCTGCGCATCATGGAAGAGCTCGGTCTCGGCTACCTCCGCCTGGGGCAACCGGCGAACACCCTTTCCGGAGGCGAGGCCCAGCGTCTGAAACTGGCCGTCGAGCTGTCCCGCCCGGCTGCGCCCCACACCTTTTACTTTTTCGATGAACCGACCACGGGGCTTCACTTCGGCGACGTCGACCGGTTGCTCGGCGCCTTCGCCCGGCTCCGGGAAAGTGGTCACAGCGTGCTGGTGGTCGAGCATCATCTGGGGGTCATCGCGGCCGCCGACCATGTGATCGACCTCGGTCCCGGCGGCGGACGGAACGGGGGGCAGGTCGTCGCCCGGGGGACTCCGGCGGAAGTGGCGATGGTCGAAAATTCCGCAACCGGGCGTGCGCTCGCCGCGAATCTTTCGTAGAAAACCGCAAGACAGGTCCATCGATCTGCTGCGCTTGAACGATGAAAGCCGAAGATCCCGACAACCCGGTGAATCCCGCAACCCACGCCCGAACCTCGCCGGCAGCGAGCGACTGGAAAGCGTGGCTCGACGAGAACGGGCCGCGGCTGCTGCTGTTTGCCCGGCAGCAGACGCGCAGTCACCAGGACGCGGAGGATCTGCTCCAGGACGCCCTGGTGAAGCTGATCGACAAGCTGGAGTCGGGTCAGTTCAGCGGTGGGCAGGAGGCCTGGATGCCCTATCTCTACACCACGCTGCGGCGTCTTTCGATCGATCTCGGACGACGTGACGACCGGCGCAAGCGGCGAGAGGACGTGTCGCACGGCGGCATCGACTTGGACAAGTCGGAGGGCGAGCACCCGTGGTTCGCGGGCGACGAGTCCGACGAGGAAACCCGGGCCCAGATCGAGGCCGGCCTGAAGGAACTGCCCGACAAGTTCTCCGAGGTGATCCTGATGAAGATCTGGGGCGAGCGGACTTTTGCGGAAATCGGCGAGGCGCTGGAAATTTCTCCAAACACAGCGGCGTCGCGGTATCGCTACGGACTTGAAGCCCTGCGCAAGAAGCTGAGCTCGGCGTGGCGCCGCGGCGACCTTTCGATCTGACCATGGAACTCGACTTACAGAAGCTGGAAAACCGGTTGGAGGCGATGCGTCCGTCCGGGCTCGATCCCGCCCTCGCGGAGCGGCTGGAGCGTGCGGTCGAAGGGCGGCTGGAAGAACTCGGCCCGGAGGAGAGGGGGCTTGAGCGCCGTCTGGCGAAGGTCTCCCCCAGTGGTCCGTCCGCATCGACCCGGGCCGCGCTGCTCACCATTCTCGAGCGCCTTCCCTTCCCCGGTGCGACGAAGGTGGTGCCGTTTCCCAATCGGGAGAAGGCATCGCCGCAGCGGCGCGCCATGCCATGGGCGGCGGCTGCATTGGTGGCGCTGGCCGGCGGGCTGTCCGCCCTGCTCATGGGCCCGAAAAGCACCGAGCCGGCCTCTGGTGCCGTGGCGACAACCGGCGGCTCCGAGGTCGTCAAGGCCGACCCCGAGGCCTTCACCCCGGCGAGCTTCGAATCCGGTGTGGCAAAGGCCGACGACCTGGGTCGAATCTGGGCCGGTGGCGACAAGTCGGTGCGGGTGGTGAAGGTCGTCTACAAGGACCGCGTGGTCTGGCTGAACGCCCAGGGCGAGGAGATGGTGACCGAGGTTCCGCGGACCGAATTCCTGGTGGTCCCGGATGAAATCGACTGATTTGAACAAAACCGCGAATCGAATACGATGAATCTAGTATGAAGCGTCGTGACAACCCGGAAAGAGTTATGAACATGATCATCCGAAGCATTCCACTGGTGGTGTTTGCGCCACTGACCCTGATGGCGATCGAGCCACCCGTGGATTCCGAGCCGATTCCGCCCCAGGCACCACCGGTTGCCGTTCCGGTGGATGAAGATCGACCACAAGCACCGCAGGCCGGTCAGGAAGAGCAAGCCGGCCCGCTTGATCCCGTCCCAATGCCCGCCGCCGAGGATGCGCGCCCGTTTCTCGGTGTCATTCTCGATCCCGTGCCGGATCTGCTGGCGGGTCATCTCCAGCTCAAGCCCGGGCAAGGCGTGGTGATCGGCGACCTGGTCGCCGGTGGCCCCGCCGAGAAGGCGCAGCTCGCGGTGGGTGACGTGCTGACCGAGGTGAACGGGGTGGGCGTCGGATCACCCGAAGCGGTTCGCGCCGAGGTCGAGAAGCACGAGGTGGGCGATGAAATCGAGGTGTCGGTGATCCAGAAGGGTCAGCAGCGCAAAGCGAGCATCACGCTGGGGAAGGCTCCCGAGGCGATGATGGGGGGAGCCGGTCAGCCGAATGCGCAGCTGGACGGTTTCCTGGAAAACTTTCCCGACCGCCACGCCGACCTGATCCGCGAGGCGCTCGAGCGCAATCTTCGGGCATTTGAGGATCTCGATTTGGAGGGTGGTGCCGCCAACAAGCTCCAGATGAATCTGATGCAACGCCTGGAGAAGGAGATGCTCAATCCGGGCATGCAGCTGAAGCTGGGCGGGGACGTGGCGGCCGAGAGTTCGATCCGTCTGCTCGACGAGGAGGGGTCCATCGAGATGAGCAGCCGCGACGGTCACAAGGAAGCGCGGGTCTATGGCCAGGACGGCGAGCTGCTGTGGGAGGGTCCCTACGACACCCCGCAGGACAAGGCGGCGGTGCCGGATGGGATTCGGGAACGCCTGGAGAAGCTGAATTTCGACATGGATTTCGGCGGCAACGGACTGAAGCTGCGACTCGGACCGAACCGTTTCCGTCCGCTGGATGAACTGAACCACGACGACGCCGGGGACGGCGAGGAGTAGGCCACGGGATTCCACGATTTTCAGCCCGGCCCTGCGAATTGCGGGGCCGGGCTGCTTTTGTTCGGGTCGCTCAATCCTCGATTTCCCCGGCAAAAAGCAGCTTTCACAAAGTGCAACATGCAGGCTAGGCTCCGCGCCCCGGAACCGTCCATGAAATCCGTCTTTCTCTACGACACCACCCTCCGTGATGGCACGCAGGGCGAAGGCTTCCAGTTGTCGCGACTCGACAAGCTCCGCATCGCCGAGCGACTCGATCGCTTCGGCATCGACTACATCGAGGGCGGTTGGCCGGGGTCGAACCCCAAGGACATCGAGTTTTTCAAGGAGGCCCGGAAGCTGGATCTGAAGCATGCCAGACTTGCCGCCTTCGGCTCGACCCGGCGGGCCAACACGGCTGTCGAGGAAGACCCGCAGGTGCGCCTGCTGATCGAGGCGGAGACGCCGGTGGTGACGATCTTCGGGAAAAGCTGGGAACTGCACGTCACCGAGGTGCTGCGGACCACCCCTGCGGAGAACCGGGCGATGATCCGGGACACGGTGCGCTTTCTGAAGGAGCACGGGCGCGAGGTGGTTTACGACGCCGAGCACTTCTTCGACGGCTACAAGGATTCGGCTGAACACGCACTGGCGACGCTCGAGGCGGCCGCCGAGGGCGGGGCGGACGTGCTTGTTTTGTGCGACACGAATGGGGGCACCCTGCCCAGCGAGATCACGGCGATCTGCACGGCGGTCAAGGAACGGCTGCCGGACACGCCCTTCGGCATCCACACGCACAACGACTGCGAACTGGGCGTCGCCAACGCCATCGCGGCCGTGAGGGCGGGGGGTACCCAGGTGCAGGGAACCATCAACGGCTACGGCGAGCGCACCGGCAATTGCAACCTGACGTCGGTGATTCCCATCCTCCAGCTCAAGATGGGCCACGAGGTGGTTCCCGATCTGAGCGGCTTGCAGTCACTCTCGTATTTCGTCGACGACGTCTCGAACAACCCGCACTTCGCCCGGGCACCCTTCATCGGCAAGACGGCCTTCGCCCACAAGGGCGGCATGCACGTCAACGCCGTGCAGAAGCTGGCCCGCAGCTACGAGCACATCGAGCCGGCCGAGGTGGGGAACCGTCAGCACATCCTCGTCTCGGAACTCAGCGGCCAGTCGAACATCCTGATCAAGGCGAGGGAACTGGGGCTGGAGCTTGAGAAGGGCTCGCCGGAGGCGACGGCCGTGCTTTCGCGGGTGAAGGAGCTGGAGCACGCCGGCTATTCCTTCGAGGCGGCAGGTGGTTCGCTCGAACTGCTGATCCGGCGGCAGATGGGGAACTACGAAAAACCCTTCGACCTGAAGGAATTCCACACGTCGTACCGGCTTTACCGCGACGGCCATCAGCCGGTTTGTGAAGCCACCGTGAAGCTCTACGTCGGCGAGGTGGCGGAGTACACCGTGGCGGAGGGTCACGGTGTGGTGAACGCCCTCGACAAGGCGCTGCGAAAGGCGCTGCTGCCCTTTTATCCCGAAATCGAGGAGGTCTCGCTGCTCGACTACAAGGTCCGGATCATCGACGGCCACGACCACACGGCGGCGAAGACCCGGGTGCTGGTGGTTTCCGGCGACGGTGAGCGGAACTGGGGAACGGTCGGGGTTTCCGAGAACATCATCGAAGCCTCGTGGATCGCGATCGTCGACAGCATCGACCTTTTCCTTCAGCGGCGCGGAAGCCGGGCGCAGAACGGCGATACATCGGGCGGTCCCGCTGCGTAGGAGGTTGGATGAAAAGATGTCTCCTCCTCTTGGTGCTGGCCGCCGGCATGGCTCAGGCCGCCCCGGTTCCCCTGTTTGACGGCAAGTCGCTCGATGGATGGAGGGTGGAAGGCGCGGACTACTGGAAGGTCGACGACGGAGTTCTGGTCGGACAGAGCGATGCCGGGAAAAAGAACTCGATTCTCTGGACGAAGAAGGATTTCACCGATTTCTCGCTCGAGTTCGAGTTCCGGTTCTCCGGCCACATCGACTCCGGCGTTTTCCTCCGGCATCAGACGGATCAGATCCAGATCGGGATCAGTGGATCCTTGAAGCGGGACATGACCGGTTCCCCCTACATCTCGAAGAAGCGGGGCTACCCGGTCGAGGGCAAGGGGGTGAAGGAACTCCTGAAGGAGGAGGAATGGAACCGCATGAAGATCGTCGTCCGCGGCAACAAGTACGTGGTGTCGCTCAACGGCAGTGAGGTCATGACCTATGAGTCGGACACGGCCGTGGAGAAGGGGCCGCTCGGGCTCCAAGTCCACCCGGGACTCGTGATGAAGATCGAGTTCCGCGACATGGTGGTGGAGGAGTTGAAGTGAGAAGAGAGGGGTGCCTATCGGAAATCATGCGACCCGGCGGCGTGGTCGTGGGTGATGCCCGGGAGTGGATGGAGGGCGGTGGTGTAGAGGGTGGGTTGATCGCCCTCTGAGATTTGCAGGGTGCCCTCGGCGAGGAGGAAGGATTCGGTGGTGATGAGGAGGCGGTATCTCTGGAAGGTGTCGCGGGGGACGAAGAGGTTGGCGATGCCGGTCTCGTCCTCGAGGCTGATGAAGCAGTGGCCCTTGGCGGTGGACGGGCGCTGGCGGCAGATGACCATGCCGGCCACCCTCACCGCGGCGGCGTGCTGGAGCGAATGGAGGTCGATGGCGCGGTGAGGGGGAGTGATCAGTGATCGGTGATCGGTGATCAGTGGTTTTGTGCGGCGCTTTGCGCCGGGGGTGGAAGATGCCGATTTCATAATCGGCGCTCCTTGAGCCGATCTCCATAGGGCCATGGGATGCGGGCCGGTGGTGGCGCCGGTGAGGGTGAGATCGGCGGCGAGACACTCGTGGTCCGCCATGACGCCTAGTGGCGAGTGATCAGTGGAAGAAACAGAACCAGGGGCGTCGGGACGCTTTGGAACTTGGAATTTGGAACTTGCCTGCCCTCCATAGCCTTGGCGACGGAGGGAAACTTCGGCGAAAAGGTCGTCGTGAAGGGGGAGTTCGGACTGCCACAGGGCGTGGCGGCGGTGCTCGATTTCGGGGAGCTCGTTGAGGGCTCCGGTTGCCGCCAGGACGCGGCGCTCATTTTTGCCGGGACGGACGCGGCGGAGGAAGTCGGGGAGGTTGGTGAAGGGCTGCATTTCGCGCTCGGCGAGGAGGCGGCGGGCGGTCTTTTTGGAGAGACCCTTGAGACGGTGAAGACCGAGGCGGAGGTGATGGTCGTCGAGAACGGTGGTTTCGTAGCTACTATGGATGACGGAGATGGGGCGCGCGCGGACCCGGTGGCGCTTGGCGTCCTGGAGCAGGGTGTTGACGGAGTAGAAGCCCATCGGCTGGTGGTTGATCAGGCCGCAGTAGAACTCGGCGGGGTGGTGGACCTTCATCCAGCAGGAGAGGTAGGCGATGAGGGCGAAGGAGATGGCGTGGCTCTCGGGGAATCCGTAGAGGGCGAAGGAACCGATGGATTGGATGACCTTGCGCCGGGCTTCGGCGGGGATGCCGCGGGCGGTCATGCGGGTGTCGAGCTTGCGGGCGACGGCTTCCATTTTCTCGTCGGCGCGCTTGAAGGCCATGGCGCGGCGGAGCTCGTCGGCCTCGGTGCCGGTGAAGCCTGCCAAGGTCATGGCCATGCGCAGGACCTGTTCCTGGAACAGCGGAACGCCGAGGGTGCGGGCGAGAATGGGCTCGAGGTCGGGGTGGATGTGGTCGACCGGCTCGCGGCCGTTGCGGCGGTTGAGGTAGGGGTGGACAAGGTCGCCGACGATGGGGCCAGGGCGGATGATGGCGACTTCGATGGCGAGGTCGTAGAAATTCTGCGGGCGCATGATGGGCAGGGTGGCCATCTGGGCGCGGGACTCGACCTGGAAGGTTCCGATGGTGTCGGCGCGGCAGAGCATCTCGTAAACGGCGGGGTCGTTCTTGGGGATGAGCGCCGGATCGACGGGGTGGCCGCGGTCGGCGCAGATCTTGAGGGAGGTCTCGAGGGCGGCGAGCATGCCGAGTCCGAGCAGGTCGACCTTGACGATGCCGAGGTCCTCGCAGTCGTCCTTGTCCCATTGAACGATGGTGCGTCCGGGCATGGTGGCGGGCTGGAGCGGGACGATGCGGTCGAGGCCGCGATCGCAGATGATCATGCCGCCGGAGTGCTGGCCGAGGTGCCGGGGCAGGGAGAGAACGGCGTGATAGAGGTGGGTGAGGGCCGGCAGCCTCGGGTGGTTCTTCGGGATGCCGGCGGCGACCATGGTCGCTTCGAGGTCGAGGACCTTGGCCTTCGGGTAGTAGTGGTCCATGCCACCGGTCCCACCTGCGGCGGAGTACCGAGTGTCGAGTGCCGAGTGAGAAGTGGGGGAGTTTGCGGCTTCGCCGGGGGTGGGGGTGCCGATTTCATAATCGGCGGTCCTTTCGTCGTGGACCTTTGGGGAGGAACAAAGGTCGGAGAAGCGGTCGGCGATCTGCGGGGGGAAGCCGAGGACCTTGGACATCTCGCGGAAGGCGGAGCGAGGGCGGTAGGTGATGACGTTGGCGGTCATCGCCGCGCCGCGCGGGCCGTATTTTTTGAAGACGTGCTGGATGACGAGTTCGCGACGGTCGCCCGAGGGGAAATCGATGTCGATGTCGGGCCACGAGCGACGGTTCTCGGAAAGGAAGCGCTCGAAGAGCAAGCCGCCGCCGACGGGGTCGACGTTGGTGATGCCGAGCGCGTAGCAGACCGCCGAGTTGGCGGCGGAACCACGGCCCTGGCAGAAGATGCCGTGGGCCTTGGCGAAGCTCATGATCTCCTCGACGATGAGGAAGTATCCGGGGAAGCCGAGCTTGTGGATGAGGGCGAGTTCGTGCTCGAGCTGATGTTTCACCCTGGGTCGAAGGGTGCCATAGCGACGGTGAGCACCGGCGTAGGTGAGGCGCCGGAGGCGGGTGGATTGTTCTCCGATGGAGAGCGGATGGCCGGTGTCGTCGCAGGCGTCGGGAAAACGGTAGCCGAGGTTTTCGAGGGTGAAGTCGAGGCGTTCGGCGAGGCGGAGGGTGTTGTCGATCGCGGCCGGGAGGTCGCGGAAGAGCTCGCGCATGGCGCGTGGCGACTTGAGGTGGCGTTCGCCATTGGGTGCGAGAAGCGCTCCGGCCTGGTCGAGGGTGGTGTGGTGGCGCAGGCAGGTGAAGGCGTCGCACAGGAGCCGGTCGGTACGGGTGGCGTGAAGCGGGGAGTTGCTGGCGATCAGCGGGAGCTTGAGGTGGTCGGCGAGATCGATGAGCAGACGGTTGAGGCGGGTGTCGTCGCGCAGGTGGTGGCGAGTGAGTTGGATATGGACGTTCTCGAGTCCGAAGATGTCGATGAGCTGGCGGGCGAAGGACTCGGCTTCCCGGCGCTTCTCCTGAAGCAGGAGCCGGCAGAGCAGGTGATCGCGGTCGCCGGTGAGGGCGGCGACCGCTCCGCGGTCGAAGTGCCAAGTTCGAAGTGCCAAGTTCCAAGGAGAATGCGTCGCTTCGCGACGGGGGGGCTGGAGGCATTCGGCGGGACGCCGAATGGAGCCGGCAGGATGCCGGCGCTCCCCCTCCTCGGTGAGGTGCTGGCAGAGCTGGGTGTAGCCGGTGCGGTTGGCGGCGAGGGCGACGACGGCGGGAGCGGGGTTTGGCGCTTGGAACTTCTCACTTGGAACTTCGAGGGTGGTTCCGACGAGGGCGCGGATGCCGTGCTGCCGGGTGGCGGCGTGGGCGCGTGGGCTGCCCTGGAAGCCGAGGTGGTCGGTGACGGCGATGGCCGGGTAGCCGAGTTCGGCGGCGCGTTCGACGAGGGCCTCCGGGAGGCTGGCACCGCGGAGGAAGGAGAAGGCGGAACGGGCGTGGAGTTCGACGAACATGGTGAACAGCGTCGCTGCGCGACGGGGTGGCAGGACCCCCTGAAGGGGGAACTACGAACGGAACCGGCGGACTTTCAGGGGTAGGCTCCCTGGAGCTGCCAGAGGTCGGGGGGGATGTGGGCGAGGCGCAGGAGATGGCGGGTTTCGAGGCGGATGTCCCATTCGACTTGCTGCCACTTTTCCCCGGGATCCCACCACTGGCCGGAGAGGGGGAAGGGACCGTGGCGATGGGTGACGCGACCGCGGTGGGGCCCGGTCAGAAGCGCCAGGGGGACGGGGTGCCCGCTGGCGTTTTCGAAGGCCACGGAGACCTCGATGGGAGGGCGGAAGCGGGAGAGGGGTGGGCCGAAGTTCGAAGTTCGAAGTTCCAAGTGCCAAAGGGAGTGCGCCGCTTCGCGTCGAGGGGATGGAAGACTGGTTTGATCGAAGAGGTGATGGGCGGGGTGAAGGGCAAAGGTGTCGGGGCGGTGGGTGAAGCCGGGGGAGGGGAAGCCGAGGCGGTCGTCACCCAGCAGGGCGGCCAGGCGGATGAGGGTGTCGGCGAGCCGGTGGGGCTGGCGGATCCCGCGGTCGAAAAGCTCGTGTTGTCCGGCGTGGCCGGCGCAGGGAGTCAGCCGGAGATGAAAGCCGGTGACGGGGGCGGTCAGCGTGAGGTGCTCCAGATGGGTGGCGAGAGGACGGAGCAGGGTTTCGGGCGAGGCCGAAGGCTCCGGCAGCCGGTGGGTGTGGCGATGCGGGGGCTGGTCCTCGAGATCAAGGGTGAGATGGATTTCCGCAGCGGCGCGATAGCTGGAGGCCAGCCGGGAGCACAGGGTGTGGAGGGTTCGCCGCAGCCACAGAACCAGGCCGTCGCCGTGACTCAGCGGGTGTTCGAGATCGGTGTGCGCCTCGATGGATTCGGCCGGGCGGAAGATCCTGAGAAGACGCTGGTGCCGGCCGTGGAGAATATCGTGGAGACGGACGAAATCCGGACCGAGACGCTCGGCGAGATCCTGACGAGGGAGTCGGGCGAGGTCCGCGAGGGTCTGCAGGCCCCACTGGGATGGAAGTTCCAAGTGAAAAGTTCCAAGTTCCAAGTGATGGAGAATTTGGAGTGGGAGGGCGGTGAGTGAGTCGTGGAGGTGGGTCGGTTTTTTCCACCGATAGTCGGCACCGCGGTAGATGAGCGAATGGCTGGTGGCGGGATGAAGGGAGAAGAGGTGGGCGAGGTCGGGCGTCGCGGCGGCGGCGAGGTGGAGAGGGAGTCCGAGGGGTTCGATTTCGGATTTCAGATTTCGGATTTCAGATGGGATCTCCTGTTTGATCCGCAAGCCAGCGAGGATGAGCGTGTCGGGAGTGGTGAGTTCAAAGTCGGGGGTGAGGGACTCGGCGCATTGGAGGAGGTCGTGGAGGACGGCGGTTTCCGCTTCGGGGGCGCGCTCGAGAAATTTCAGTTCCGGACAGCGGGCGAGGGCCCGGGTGTGGGAAAGCCCGTCGTGGACGGCGCGGCGACGGGCGGCGCGGTTGGCGTGGATGACGGTGGAGGAATGGGCGGATGGAGAAAGCAGGGCATGGGGATGACGGCGCTTTTCCGGCTGGTGCCGGAGAAGGGCCTCAAGGGGTAGGGCGGGGATGTGGAGGGCGAGGTACGAAGTTCCAAGTGGGGAAGGGCCAAGTTCCAAGGGAGAGACGGACGGACAGGAATGTCCGCGCTCCGGAAACTGGCATTGGCACTTGGAACTTCTCACTTGGAACTTCCGGTTCAGGCGGTGTGGCGGTGGCGGTGGCGGGCTTCGGCGTGCAGGTTGCGGAGGAGGTCGGTGCGCGAGAGGTCGAGATGCCGGAGATCGAATTCTCGGGTGAGGGTCAGGCGCAGCGCCGCACCCGGAACGAGCGGGGTGGGAGTCAGCACGAGCAGGGTGCACTGGCTGGGTTCCGCCAGCTGGCGCAGGCGGTGCCATGCGGACCCGGGGATGCGGCGCAGTTCGCGTGCGGGGAGCGGGGAGAGGTCGAGGAGAATGAAGGGCAGGTTGCCGTCGCGCAGGAGCAGGTCGGCGGATTGCAGGGCCTGGCGGGTCTCGCGGCAGCGCAGCCAGAGGAGGCGCCGGCACTCTTCGGGGGAAAACGAGGCGGGATCGAAGCGGTCGCGGGCGTCGATGAGAACGAGTGCCGGTGTTTCCGCCTTCGCTGAAGCGACGGCGGACAGGTCGGTGTTTCCGGGATTCGGTGCTTCGGAGAGGAGGGCGGCGAAGAGGAGGGTGAGACCGCAGGCGGGGTGGGCCGGGGAGATCTCGGTGATGGCGCCGATCGGGAAGTTCGAAGTGCCAGGTTCGAAGTTCCAAGTGCCAAGAGGAGTGCGACGCTTCGCGTCGGGGTGGGTGGAGGCATTCGGCGGGACGCCGAATGGAGCCGGCGGGACGCCGGCGCTCCCCTCGCGATGGGCGGCGGGGAATTTCTCGCGCAGCTGCTGGCGCAGGTTCTGGATCGTCTCGCTCGGCATGTTCCGAGGAGAAGCCTGCGCGGAATCCTTAAATGTTCAAGTGAACAGTAAAAATTGACGGGTGTTTTTGGTGCAGCGGTCGATCAGGGCGGCGGGATCCTCGCTGAGATGGCGGGCCAGTCCGGTGGCGATGGCGGGCAGGTTGGCCGGGTGGTTTTGTCCGTCGGGCAGGGAATGGGTGATGATTTCCTCCGGCGGAGGCATGGAGGGGGCGTCGGTTTCGAGCAGCAGCCGATCAGGTGGGACGGCGCGGAAGGCCTCGACGACCCGGGTCTTGCGGGGATGAAGGAAGTGGCCGGAGAAGGAGAAGCGGGCCCCGAGTGGCAGCAGTTGCGCGACGAGTTCCGGGCTGCCGCCGTAGGAGTGAAGGAGGAAGCCGCGCTCGGGCGGTGGTTCCTGGTCGAGGGCGTCGAGGAGCGGTCCCCAGGCCTTGAGGGCGTGGATGGTGATGGGGAGATTCCGCTCGCGGGCGAGGGCGAGTTGCGGGAGGAAGACCTCGAGCTGAAGCTCGATCGGCGGATTGTCGATCCAGCGGTCGACGCCGCATTCGCCGATGGAAGCGCCAGGGAAGCGGTCGAGGAAAGCTTGCAGGGTGTCGAGCCAGTCGTCGCTGCGTTGGTGGGCGTGCCAGGGGTGGAGCCCGAAGGCAGGACGGATGAAGTCCGGATGTTGTTCGGCGAGTTCAGCGACGGCAGGCCAGTCGTCTTCTGAGGTGCCGTTGACGACGCAGCCCTCGATGCCGACGCGCCGCATGGCGCGGATGGCTTCCTCCGGGTCGGGGAGCTGGTGGAGGTGGTTGTGGGCGTCGATGAGGGCCATGGGTCCTATGGGACCTATAGGACGCATGGGATGGCGGCGCGATCGTTCATACTTCCACTTCGACGATCATGTTGATCTCGACGGCGACATTGAGCGGCAGGGCGGCGGCGCCGAGGGCGGTGCGGGAGTGCTTGCCCCGATCACCGAAGACCTCGAGGAGGAACTCGGAGGCGCCATTGACCACCTGCGGGTGGCCGGTGAAGTCGGGCTCGGAGTTGACGAAGCCGTTGAGCGCGACGATGCGCGTGATCTTGTCCAGCGAGCCGATCTCGTCGCGGATCACGGCAAGCCGGTTGAGCATGATGATGCGGGCGCCTTCCGCCGCTTCCTCCGGAGAAACATCGGTCGGCACCTTGCCGAGGATCTTCCGCTCGCCATCGATGGGCAGGCCGCCGGAAAGGAACAGCAGGTTGCCGCTGCGCACGCAGTTGACATAGGCGGCGACCGGGGCGGGGACTTCGGGGAGGGTGAAGCCGAGGCTTTCGAGGCGGGCGAGGGTCTGGTCCATGCCTTGAAGTTCCAAGTTCGAAGGGCCAAGTGCCAAGCGCCGATTTTCAATTCGGCTATTTTGGATCCGGGAAGTCGCCGGTGAGGAGGGCGATGAGCTTCTTGCCGTTGGTGGACAGCGTGGCGGAGCTTCCTTCGCCGGAGAGAAGTCCACGGGTGAGGTAGCGGTGGGCGGTGTCGGAGGCCTTGACGGCGGAGACGATGGGCTCGCCGACCTTCCGCTGGCTGATGGCGATGCCGGTGGGCAGGCCGGTGGCCGTGAGGGAGATCTCCCACGAGGGGGAAGGCTTGGTGAGGTCGCCGTAGACCAGCCACGGATGGCGGCTGGCGAATTCGAGCGTGCCCCGGCGCGGCACGGTCACCTTGAAGTAGGCGGGGCTGCGACGGACGAAATCCGTGACCTTGAGTTCGGGGTTCTTGTGGACCTCGGTCATGAAACGGGCGACATCCATGCCGATCAGGTTCATGCCATTGTAGTTGCCGTGATGATTGGTGCCGCCGGAGTACCGCTGAAACCATCCCTGGAACCGGTTGCTCATCATCAGGCCCAGTTCGAGATGGAGGTGGGCGCGGGTGCGGTTGAGGCCTCGACCGGTGTAGCCCATCCGGCCCAGCACCGAGCCGGCCTTGACCCGGTCGCCGGGTTTCACCGTGGTCGTGGCGAGGTGGGCGTAAAGGCTGTGGACCATGTTGCCGGAGGAGTCGACCGGATGCTCGACGACGATGTAGCGCCCGTAGTTGGAGCGTCCGGAGGAGTCGTTGACGTGGACGACCCGTCCCGGCGCGACGCTCATCACCAGATCGAGCGGGTTGCCGGCCTTGTCGCGCTTGACCGGGGCGATGTCGATGCCCTCGTGGAAACGCATGTATTCAACCTTGCCCCCGACCCGGACGGGGTTGCGGACCAGCCCCCAGGCACCTCCCTGCCATGGCTTCGAGCTCACGCCCTCGAAGGTGCGGTCGACATACATGTAGAATTTTTCGGGTTCCCCGGTGAGAAGGTGGCGGTTCTCCGTCGGCAGCTGCCAGTCGAGCGCCGAGGCACCGGACGGGAGGAAGGCGAGGGCGAGAATGAGCGTGCGGAACATCACAGGATCAGCCGCGTGGTTTGCGTTCGCCGATGCGGGGGATCCGCTTGTCGAGTTCGTTGATCTCGGCCAGGGCGATGCCCTTCCAGATCACCATTTCACCATCGGTGACTTGCTGGTCGATGATGACTCCATCGACGATGCGTCCGTTGACCCGGGCGATCATCCAGCGGCCCATGTTGGCGGCGGTAATGGCGCTGAGCCGGTTGGTTGGACCCCCCTTGAGCTTGAGGAGGACGCCGTAGCCGTCGCCATCCTGCGAGGGGAAGGGGTTGAAGGCGGCGATGTCGGTCGGGCCGATTTCCGGCACCCGGCGGAAGACGCGTTCCCTTCCGGCGACGAACTGGGTGAAGATCATCTTCGGGTTGTCGCCGGGATTGGTCTCAAGATGAAAGGCGATGCCTGCGGCGCCCTCTTTCTTGCCGCCCGCCTGGAGCGGCACGGCGACGAGGATCAGCAGGAGAATGGCACGGAGGGCGGTCGTCATTGGCAGATCAGAGCATGGATGCCACCAGCTTCTCAAGCTTCACGATGTCGGCGGAGAACTTGCGGATGCCCTCGGCGGTCTTTTCCGTTGCCATGGCGTCCTCGTTGAGTGCCAGGCGGAAGCTTTTCTCATCGAAGCTGGTCTTTTCGACATCGGCTTCCCGCGCGGCGTCGGGCGAAAGCGCACGATCGAGCGGTTCGGTGGAGTTCTGGAGTTCTTCGAGGAGCTTCGGGCTGATCGTCAGCAGATCGCACCCGGCCAGGGAGGTGATCTGGCCGGTGTTGCGGAACGAGGCACCCATGACCTCGGTCGGGTAGTCGAACTTCTTGTAGTAGGTGTAGATCTCGCGGACCGACTGGACGCCGGGATCGTCTTCCCCATGGTATTCCTTGCCGGTGCTGGCCTTGTACCAGTCGAGGATGCGCCCGACGAAGGGGGAGATCAGCTTGACGCCCGCCTCGGCGCACGCGACGGCTTGGGGAAACGAGAAGAGCAGGGTCAGGTTGCAGTGGATTCCCTCCTTTTCGAGGATCTCCGCGGCCCGGATGCCTTCCCAGGTCGAGGCGATCTTGATCAGGATGCGATCGCGGGAGATTCCCTCCTGTTCGTAGGCCCCGATGAGTTGGCGGGCCTTGGCGATGGTCCCCTCGGTGTCGAAGGAGAGACGGGCATCGACCTCGGTCGAGACCCGCCCGGGCACGATCTTGAGAATCTCGATTCCGAAGAGGATGAGAATGCGGTCGATGATGGCCTCGACGCGACCTTCGGCCGGGGAATCCCTGAGTTCCGAGACGGCCTGGTCGACAAGATGCCGGTATTCTTCCTGGCCGACCGCCTGCAGGATCAGCGACGGATTGGTCGTCGCATCCTGTGGTTCATACTCCTTCATCGACTCGAAGTCGCCGGTATCGGCGACCACCGCGGTGAACTGCTTGAGTTGGTCCAGTTGGCTGTGGCTCATACGGCGGCTGAGATAGGCGTGATCTTCCCACCACGCGAGGGAAAAGCCGGGAAAAGCCGGGGACTACCGCAAAAACGGCCGCTTACGGGCAAGCGGGTGGCCCGTGTCGCGCGGGTTGCTCACTACTTGACGCCCGCACCGGTTCCCGGGAGGAAGCGGTAGTAGGTTTCGAGCATCAGGATACAGAGGCAGGTGCGGTAGTGGACGTCGCTCTGGAAGAGCGCGCCGACGGCATTGAGCTTGTTGCCACCGCCCGGAGCCTTCCACGAGCCGTCCGGATTCTGGTTGTCGAGGAGTTCGTCGCGGAACATCTCGTTGTATTTCTTCCAGTCTTCGCCACCGCGGGCGATCATTGCCTGACTTTCGTAGTAGTGGCCGTAGAGATCGGCGTCCGCGGTGTCGTAGTCGAATTTCGAGTGTTTCGAAATGTAGCGGGCACCCTTGCGGACCGCACCGACCGATCCCTTGTCCCACATCTGGAAGGAAAGCATGCCGGCACCGGTGAGGGTGTGGTAGCCGTTCGGGGCGTGCCCGGCACCCCCTCCTGGCCGGTAGCCGAAGCCGCCATCGGAAGACTGGCAGGATTCCACGTAGTCGAGAGCCTTGCGGATGCTGCCCTTGAGGTTGCGGAAATCGAGGCCGGTATGGTAGCAGGCCTTCAATGCCTGGATCTGCCAGGCGACCACCGAGAGGTCGCCGCCGCGGCCGCTGTCCTCGGAGTAGCCGTAGTCCCAGCCGCCCGTCTTCGTGTGCTGGTTGTCGATGATGAACTGGCCGGCCTTCTGGGTGACCTCGGCGAGGTTGGGGACATTCAGCCCGAGCTGCTTGCAGAAGGTGGTGGCCTCGCCGAGGGCGTAGGTGGCGATCGCGTGCTGGTAGGGCATGGGATTGCCCGGATCGGTGTTCAGCCGGCCATTTTGCTTCATTCCGAGATCGATGAGCCAGACCATGCCCTTGAGCACGGTTTCGCCATATTTCTCGGAAAGCGGGGTCTCGCAGTGACCGAGGTAGCAAAGCAGGGCGAGCCCGGTCATGGCGGACTTGTGGCTGCCGCCCCACGAGCCATCGGCATGCTGGGTCGCCTGGAGCCAGTCGAGTCCCTTGACCACGGCCTCCTCGCATTTTTCAGTGCCTCCGCTCTCGAGCAGGCGCTGCATCCGGTCTTCCGGCGAGCACCGCTTCTGCATGGTGGCGGGAATGCTGCCGAAGCCACCGCCGCCGCCTCCATCACCGCCGGAACCCCAGCCGTCGCCGAAGTCATCGCCATTTCCAAAATCCGTGGAAGGCTCGGGGACATCCACTTCCGGCACCGGGACCGCTGTCGGCGAACTGGTGTTCGCGGCAATCACCTTCGCCATTGAAGAGGAGGGGGCCGAAGGTTTCCTTTCGACGCTGTTGGTGAGCTTTTTGGTCTCCAGCTTGTCTTCGTTGCTGGAAGGAGCGGCGTAGCTGATGATCCGGGGCGTGTTCTTCTCAAGCGCCGGCAACAGGATGAAGGCGAGGATCAGACCCAGGAAAACGATTACCAGCAGCGAGATGACGATCGAGGAGATCGTTGAGACCCGGCGCTGGGCCTGGAGTCGGGCTTGAGCTTCGGGGCTGAGTTGGGCGTGGAGGCTCATTTTATCAGGTGCTTTGGTGAAATTATGGCGGATTTACCGCCTTGCCAGCTGAAAAATCAGGGATGGATGGTGCCTGTGCCGCCCCCGAACGATCAAGGGGGACCGTTGCTTGGATGAAATTTCGGGAATTCCGGTTCAGGGTAAACCCGAGCGAGCTCAAGGCAGTTCGCCGTCCGGACAAGGGTGATTTCGTTCCTTCTGGAAAGTGGCACGAACCACGCTATCTTTCCGCCCCAGCGCCATTCATCATGAAATTCAAACGCCCCTCCAGAGACCGCGGCTTCACGCTGGTCGAACTGCTCGTGGTCATCGTCATCATCGCCGCGCTTGCCTCCCTTGCCTTCATGTTTGCAGGAAAGGGGATTCTCAAGGCCCAGCAGGCGAAGACCCTTCAGCAGATGCGGGACTTCGGTCTCGGTGTCGAGGCGTTCAGTATCGACTACAACCGCCCGCCGATTCCCAAGTCCAAACTGGATACCGGCTACGACACCATTTACGGCGATCCGGGTGGCCTCTACGGCAGCGAGGTCATCGTGGGAGCGCTGGTGGGCGAGAGCGTCGAGTATTCGACAGGAACGGACGAGGTGTTCAGCACCCGCCAGATGAATCCCCGAGGTGAGAGCTACGTGACGCCCATCATCGTCGACGACAAGCGGTCGGGGGTCGGGCGCGAGGATGGCAAATTGTATGACTCGTGGGGGAACGAGATCATGATTGCGATCAACACGCCACCCTTCGAGAACGAGTTCTCCGACGGGCAGCGGGACAAGATTCTGTACACCTGGGGGCTTGCCGAGTGGAGCGACAAGAAGCCGCGATTCCAGAATTACGTGCTGTTGTCCTACGGCAAGGACGGGGTGAAGGCGGATGCCTACGCCGGGTCCGACGACGTCGCGAATTTCTGACCTGCCCTCGGGCAGGTTCAGGGCTTCGCCGAGAACCGGTGGACCATGACGTGCCGGTAGGTTTCTCCGGGGCGCAGGACCGGTGACGGGAATCCCTCCTGGTTCGGAGCGTCGGGGAAGCTCTCCGTCTCGAGGCACACGGCGGCGCGATGTTCGTAGACGGTGCCGTTCTTCCCGGTGATCGTGCCGTCGAGGAAGTTGCCACCGTAGAACTGGATGGCCGGCTGGTTGGTGAGCAATTCCATCACGCGACCGGTCTTGGGATCTTCAAGCCGGGCCGCCAGTCCCAGTTCGCCGTCCGCGGCTTCGTTCAGGACCCAGCAGTGATCGTAGCCGAGGCCCAGCTTCAGGGCCTCGAAATCCGCTTCGACCCGCTGGCCGATGGGAGTGGGTTCGGTGAAATCCATCGGAGTGCCCGCAACGGGCGCCCGTTCCCCGGTCGGGATCAGCCCGGCATTGGTCGGAAGGTAGTGGTCCGCGTTGAGGGTGAGCCGGTGGTCGTTGATCGAGGTGACCGGATCGGCGGAAAGGTTCCAGTAGGTGTGGTGGACGAGGTTGACGATCGTGGGGGCATCGGTGGTGGCGGTGGCTTCCCAGATCAGCTCGTTGTCGTCGGTCAGGCGGTAGACGACCTTTGCCGTGAGGGTGCCCGGATAGCCTTCCTCGCCATCTGCGGAGACGTATTTGAGGGTGAGCGAGGACGGGGTATGCTCTTCCAGCGTCCACAGCCGGCGTCCGAAGCCCCGGTCGCCGCCATGCAGGTGGCAGGGAATGCCTCCCGGATCGTTGTTGGTGGCGAGCTGGTAATCCTTGCCGTCGAGGCTGAACTTGCCGTGGGCGATGCGGTTGCCGTAGCGGCCGACCGAGCAGCCGAAGTAGGGGTTCTCGTCGCTGTCGTAGCCGGTGACGGAATCGTAGCCCAGGGTGATGTCGCTCAGTTGGCCCTCCTTGTCCGGGGCGGTCAGTGAAACCAGGGTCGCGCCGAAGTCGGTGATCCGGGCGACCATGCCGTTGGCGTTGGTCAGCGTGTAGAGATGGGCGTCGCGGCCGTCCTGGATTTTGCCGAAGTTTTCCACGAGAAGTTCGTCAGGGTTGGGGTTGCTGGCGCTGGAGGGTTTCTGACAGCTGACGAGCAGCGCGGCAACTGCGGTGGTGATGAAAAAAATCCGGATCACGTTCTTTTTCTGGGTTGGGAGAGTGAAGGCTGGCGGATCGGAGGATGTAAAGGGTCCTCTGGCGGAAGCCCCGGGATCCAAGTGGCGGAACCAAAGAAAAACCCCTGCGGCCTTTCAGCCGCAGGGGTGTTCGAATGATGGTGCTCGAGGGGGGAATCGAACCCCCACGGCCTAAGCCACATGATCCTTAGTGGAGCGTGGAATCACAAGTCACTGGCTGTCAGTTTCTAATTCTTCCACATGTAAACGTTTCGGCATGTTTTGCTCGCATTTCATGGCACAAGATGGCACTATCGCTGTGCCAAGCGTGCCCTAACAAATCGCCGTGCGGGCTCATTTTGCGTTGAAAATCATGCCGCCAAAATCATGCCCCGAAAACTTGCGCTCCAACCCGTGTTCATCGAATCGCGCAAGCGCTGGCGCGTGGATATTCCGCCCCACATGGCCGACGACGGCAAGCGCCACCGTGCGCACTTCCGCAACCGTGACGCCGCCCGCGACTTCATCGCTAAGTTGAATCCCCGCGACCCCGAGGCGACGCCCGCAAAGGCGATCAATCCACGCCTAGCCGAAGACGCCGACACCGCCCGCGAACGTCTCCAAGAGGCGGGCCACGACGTGACGCTTGCCGAGCTTGCCCGCCAGCACCTCGAAGCGCTCGAAGCGCTGGGCGACGCTGGGAGCCTGCTGGAAGCCGCCCGCGCCTATCGGAGAACCCATGACGCTCGCGAGGCGTCAAAGCCGCTGGGCGCTGCCGTTGAACGTTTTCTCAAGCTGAAGGAGGAACGGTTTGAGCGTGGCAAGCTCGCGAAGGACACGCTCAGGGGATACCGGGGAGCGCTCAGGAATGCCCTTGCTCCGCTGGCTGACATGCAGTTGTCCGACGTTGAGACAGCCGACCTAGAGGGAGTGCTTGAGTCTTACGCCCCGACCACGCAGGAATCACATTACCGATACATGCGGGCTTTCTGGCGCTGGGCAGCGAAGCCGCCGCGTGAGTGGTGTTCGTCAGCCGCGCTCTACGGGCTGGAGTTTGAAGACGACGACGACGACGCCGACATTGAGATACTAAAGCCAGCCGAGGTTCGCGCCCTACTCGGGGCCGCAGAGAAGTGGAGCCCCAATGCTGCCGTCGCTTATGCCTTGGCTGTCTTTGCTGGGGTTCGCATGACCGAGCTTTCAAAACTCTGTTGGCGGCATATCGGCGCGAAGGGCGTGGAAATTGACAAAGACGTTGCAAAAAAGAACAAGCGACGGAATACCCCGATTTGTCCGACGCTCGCCGCATGGATTACGGCCTATCGACCAGTGGACGCGGACCCCGACGACAAGATTGTGGGAACCAACTGGCGCGAGGTTAAGAACGCCGTCCGTAGGCTTGCGGGGTGGGAAGTATCCGCCCGCCTGCTCAACAATCCACCCAAACCGACCCGTGGACGGTGGCCCAAAAATGCCCCGCGCCACACCTGCGCGTCCGTCTTGGTCGAGACGGGCGAACCCCTTGAAACTCTGATCTTCAGATTTGGGCATTCGGGCGGGCACGACACTTTGCGGAGGCACTACGTCCGACGCATGGAGTCAGACGACGCAGCGGAAATCCTCAATATTGGACCCAAGGGCAAGATGATCAAAACCACCAAAGCCGCCTAATAATGAGGACTACCCTTAAACGACTGACGCATGAGCAACTCGCCGCGCTGGCCGCTGCACTGCCGACGGGAGATGCCAACGAGCGGGTGAATCTGGCCGCTGAGATCTGGAAAGCGGCGGGTGATCTGCTTGTGAACGACGAGTTTTACGCGGATATGGCCGCCAAACAAACGCGCCCCCTTCAAGAAGTTCTTTGCGATGCGATGCCGAAGGCGAGCCTTGGCGACCGGACAGCTGCTTATCGGGAGTTTCTGATTTCGTTGGAGCATTACAAGAAAGGTGGCCTTACCCAAGACCAAGCCAGAGACATGGCGGTTGAACTCCTTACCCAGCACCGGGAAAAAGGGGTTCCCAATGCCCAATGGCATTTAGGAGCGTTTCAGGAGTGGCTTGAGAGACGGAAGGCTGCCAACTATTCCGAACGCGGCAAGAAAGGTGCGGCTGCGAAAAGGGCGAAGAAATCGCTTGGTGCGAAGAAGTCGGGCAAAAAGCGGGCCAAGCAAGGTGGTTCGCCGCGCAAGTAGAGAAGCGCCTCTGCTAAGCGCAGATGGCGTCCCGGCAAGCAACTTAGAGCACAGCGTAAGCATCTAAGGGTAAGTGTTTTGGGTGAATTCTGTTAGGATATTAGTCTTGTCCCATGGAACTAAATCCAAACCGCGCAAAGCGCGAAACCACAACCGACACGGGCAAGTCCCGTGAGACCACGCTGCCCCAGCTCGTCCGGGCCAGCGCATTAACCAAGCCCGAGGGACCTCTGCCCGTCACTTCCCGCTGCCTACTACAGTGGGCGGAAAAGAAGCTGGTGCCGAGTTTCAGAGTCGGCGGAACCGTCATGTTCGACCCTGCCGCTGTGTTCGAGAGCCTCAACCGGGAAGGAGCGCGGAAATGAGCATCATCCCTAACGAAAGCGCCCCGCCAGCCGGGGCCGAACGGAGCGCTCTTTGGAAGGACTGCCAAGACGCTACCAATCAAGCCACCGCACTGCAAGGCAACAGCGAGGAGTTCGATAGTGACTTCCCCATTGAATGTCTGCCACTTCCGATGCGTATCGTCGTCGAAGAGGTTTCTCGGGTCACCCCGGCCCGGAACCTACCTCTCGCTGCCGCGACGGCTATCGGCACCATATCCGCTGCATGCGGAGCTGGAATCGAGATTGCTACCGGCCCGAACAGAACGACGAGAGCAAATCTCTTCATCCTCGGGGTGGCAGAGTCTGGAACCGGCAAGTCTGAGAACTTCCGGTTTGTAGCACAGCCGCTTCAGGAGATCCAAGCAGCCGCAAGCGAGCAATTCCGCGAGGCGATTTCGGGCGAGATTGATACCGAGCTTGATTTTGTCGAGGAGCGCCGGAAGGGCGCGCTGAAGCAGGCGGCTCGTTGCGACGACCCGAGCGAACGTGCCATGCACAAAGCCGAGCTAATGGAAGCAGATGCCCGGAAGAAGGAACTGGAGCAAAGACGGAACGCAGAACCGACCTACGTGGTCAGAGACATTACGCGGGAAGCCCTGATCGACCTCTTCAGCAAGCAGAACCGCGAGAGCATCGCGTCCTTCTCTGCCGAGGCACGCGGCATCTTAGGGGTGATCGACGGTCGGTATTCGAGTGCGTCGGATGAAGATGTCTACTGCGCCAGCTACTCGGGTGACGCGCTATCCACTCATCGCGTGGGACGAGCTTCTGTGGCGCTCAAGCGCCCCTGCCTCACCGTCTGCTGGTTCGTTCAGCCCGACGCTGCCTCGAAGTTGCTGGTAAACTCATCCATGACGGGGTCGGGACTCCTCCCGAGATTCCTGCTATTCAACTCCAACGCCGAGCCGCTGGAAGACACCGGGGGCATCGATCCCGTACCCGACCGGATTCTCAGCGAATGGTCGAGGATCGTCAGAGATCTTGTGAAACGGTTCTGTGACAGTGATTCCACGCGAGAAGTCCCCATCATCGAGCCCACCCCCGAAGCAGCTGAGGTAATCCGGGAATATTTCAACGAAGCTGTGAGGCTGCGCCGTTCGGATGGTCCCCATCACGACCTCGCTGCCTACCTTGCCCGGTGGGCGGAGAATGCGTGGAAGCTGGCCCTCGTCTTCCATGTCGCGAAACACGGACTTCGGGCTACCGAAAACCAGCTCTCTATCGACACGGCAAAGGATGCCGTTCGTGTGATGCGTTGGTTCAACGAGCGACAGATCGACGTGCTTCGTGGGTCCCAGCGCGACCAGCTGAAGAAGCGCCACGACAGGCTGCGCGAAGTCCTCACTGATCGCGGCGGGGAATCCAGCGCCCGTGAACTCGAAAAGAGCCACGGATTCAAGTTGGAGGAGATCGAACAGCTGGCTGCTAAATTCGACGACGTTCGCGTCGGGAGACGCCAACAGCATGGCGGTGGCCGTCCATCAATCCGCGTGAGGCTTCGGACATCACGGCAACTCAATGGCTTCAACCACTGACCCCACTACCAGAACCCCCATTACTCCCAAAACTCGGCAGTAATGGGGGTTTCGGGGGTTTTGGAACCGGGGGTGGGACGGATTTTCTGCCTTACCCCATCACTCCAAGGCCCTTTACCCTTTCGTTTGGCAGCTGAAACATCGATAAAATAAAGGATCTCGGCTAGTTTCTGGCACAAACGGAAGGAGAAAAATCATCCCCTAATTTACCTTATTGCAACTGTTTTGCGTTAATGGCGACCTTTAGTCAACAAAAGGTCGAACGCCATGGTCGGCGGGCGCTGACTCCGCGACATCTTGACTCTCCACTTCAGAGGATCAGCATGAAAGGGAAAGCAGAACCCCTGATCTAATGAAGCTGCCGCACCTGCCCGCGCTCGTCCTCTTCTCAGTAATAGCGACGGCTTCGGCGCAAGTCATCGTAGAAGACGGATTCGATTCTCTTCCAAATGGCGCTTTTCTAAACGGGGCAACCTCGGGAACGGGGCAATGGACCGGGGCGTGGACCATCGACGACTCCCAACGGCTCCGCATCGTGTCGAATCCCGGTGGGTTTGGCAAAACGGCTCCGGGTCTGGGTTCAATTTCAGGCGGCCCGAAAAGTCTGGAGCTGACGACCTCCACTGGCTCATCGACGGCACTCCGTTCTTACCCACCAATAGACATTCCGTTCTACATCAGCTTCTTACTCAGTGTCGAAGGAGTGGGGACAGGCGGTGGATTCATTGATCTCATCTTCACGAAGGGCGCGGTTGAAGATGTTGCCCTTCGCATCATCCCTGACTTTGAGGAAGAGTCCCGATTCTCCTTCAACTACACCCGGTATGCCTCCGGCTACTTCGCAAATACTGATACCGCCGATCCCCAAACGTTGTCTTCACCCTATATCGTGGTGGTTAAGATCCACAATCCAGAGATCGCCGGATGGGCGACTCCGCGATTCAACCCAACCGCAGCGACGAACTATGATCCGAAGAACTGGGCAGGCACTTACGAGCCGGGATTCTTCGACAGAATCGGTCTCCGCGTGGGCCGTGACTCAACGAGCGGCACTGATTCCGTGTTCCGCATTGACGAGCTGACCGTCGGATTGACCCGCAGCTCCGTTCTCCCAGACGCTTCTCCATCAAGTGTGATGAGTGCGCCGACCATCGAGATGATCCCCCGGTTGTCCTGGTATGCGGCACCCAACAAAACCTACTACATCCAGCGCTCACTGAATCTTGATTCTTGGACCACGGTGACGACCCTCAGCGGTTATGGCTCTCAGCGGCAGTGGGCTGACAGCGGAGGTCCCAGCAAGGCATTCTACCGGATTGTCGAGTCGCCTTGATCTGCTGCTGCGGATTGACCACCGACGAAGGAACGAACAGGAAGCGAATCGAAAGGGCCGAAAAGCTCGAAGTTCTGAAGAGTGCCACCGATGAGGAGTTGCTTCGGACGCCTTCGATCTCGGGTGACACAAGCCTCAATCCTTTGGCGCCATCTGCTCCCGAGAGCCACAGATGGGACAGCATGCCGCATTCTGGCTGGCCGCAGGCTGTTGCTCCGGATAGGTAAAGCACCAGTCTTTCTCCCTCTGACATGCCAGACGCCACCACCCCCGAGGCCATCGACGCTTTCATCAGCCGCTGGCAGTCATCAGGCGCCGCCGAGCGCTCGAACTACGCTCTTTTCCTCTCGGAACTCTGCGACCTGCTCGGCGTCCCGCGCCCCGACCCCTCCACCGACCAGAACGAGCTCAACGACTACGTCATTGATCGAGCCTTCACCCGAACCGACAAGGACGGGAACCGTGCCACCGTCTATCTCGACCTCTACAAGCGCCGCTTCTTCGTGCTCGAAACCAAGCAGGGTTCCAGCGGAGAGGGCGACCGCCTCGGCCACGGGCGGCGCGGCAGTCAGGGTTGGGACAAAGCTCTCGACAGGGCATACCATCAGGCCCGCGAATACATCCGTGACCTGCCCGCCGACCACGGCCGCCCGCCCTTCCTGATCGTCGTCGATGTCGGCCACTGCATCGACCTCTACGCCGAGTTCACCGGCACCGGCGGCACCTACCTCGCGTTCCCCACCCCCGCGAGACGCCGGATCTTCCTCGAAGACCTCCGTGACCCGGACATTCGCGAGCGCCTGCGCACGGTCTGGACCGATCCCCATTCCCTCGACCCCTCGAAGTACGCCGCCAAGGTCACCCGTGGGGTTGCCAGTATTCTGGCCGAGCTCGCCACCTCGCTCGAAAAGGACGGTCACGACCCCCAAGTCATCGCGATTTTTCTTCAGCGCCTACTCTTCACCCTCTTTGCCGAGGACATCGAGTTGCTACCCAAGAAGTCCTTCGAGGAACTACTCACCCACACCGCCGCCAGTCCCGCGGGCTTCGCCACCCTCGTCACGGCCCTTTGGAATGACATGGCGACTGGTAACGACTACTCGGCCGCAATCCGAGCCAAGGTCGTCTACTTTAATGGGGGGCTCTTCGAAAACCCGAGCGCCCTGCCGCTCAACGCGGACCAGATCAAGCTGCTCATCGACGCCGCGAAGCAGGACTGGAAGGAAGTGGAGCCTGCGATCTTTGGTACCCTGCTCGAACGAGCTCTCAACCCCCGCGAGCGCCACAAGCTCGGTGCCCATTACACGCCCCGCAGCTACGTCGAGAGGCTCATTGAGCCCACACTCATGGCGCCGCTGCGCGACCAGTGGTCGGCCGTCAAGACCGCCGCCGCCCTGCTTCACGAACAGGGCAGGGACGACAAAGCCCGTGCCGAGATCGAAAACTTCCACCGCCTGCTCTGCGACACCCGCGTGCTCGACCCCGCCTGCGGCTCCGGCAACTTCCTCTACGTCGCCCTTGCCCGGATCAAGGAACTTGAAGCCGAGGTGCTCGACCTGCTTGAAGAACTCGGCGGCAACCGCACGCTGGAGATGGACACCGCGCGGGTTCGCCCGTCGCAGTTCAAGGGCATCGAGCTCAACCCCCGCGCCGCCGCCATCGCCCAGCTCGTGCTGTGGATTGGCTACTTCCAGTGGCAGCTCAAGACCACCGGCACCGCCGACACCAACGACCGCCCGCTGCTGCGCTCCGAGAACACCATCGAATGCCGCGACGCCGTGCTCGACTACGACGAGCGCATCCCCCGCCGCGATCCCGACACCGGTGAGATCCGCACCATCTGGGACGGCCGCACGACCAAGCCGCATCCGGTCACCGGCAAGGAAGCCCCTGACGAAACCGCCCGCACCACCGTATTCGACTACACCAATCCCAAACGTGCCGAATGGCCGGAAGCGGATTTCATTGTCGGGAATCCACCATTCATCGGAGCCTCACGCATGCGCGACGCTCTCGGCGACGGCTACACCGAGACTCTACGCAAGGCATGGAAGGGCAAGGTTCCCGATTCTGCCGACCTCGTCATGTTCTGGTGGCACAAGGCCGCCGAGTTGCTCGCTGCGAAGAGGATCGAGCGCTTCGGCTTCATCACCACCAACTCCATCCATCAAACCTTCAATCGCCGCGTCCTCGAACCTTTTCTTGCCAACGACAAGAAACCCATCCACCTCGCTTACGCCATTCCCGATCATCCGTGGGTCGACTCTGCCGATGGGGCCGCCGTACGAATCTCGATGACTGTCGCCGACAGCGAACGACTCGATGGAGTTCTTGAGGAAGTTGAAGGTGAAAAGACCGGAGACGACGGAGAGAACGACGTGAGCCTTGCGCGGAAAACAGGGAACATTGCCGCCAACTTACAGCTCGGCGTGAATACAAGCTTAGCGAAGCCATTGCTTTCAAACGAGGGCATTTCAAATAATGGTGTAATCCTCGGCGGTAAGGATTTTCAGGTTTCTCACACCCAAGCTCTCGCTCTTGGGCTAGAAAACAACCCAGCGGGGAAGCGTCATATCCGAAGGTACTTAGGAGGATCATCCCTCACTTCTCGATACGAAGAAAGCTATGTTCTCGATCTATTTGGGCTAACTGAAGCCGAGCTTCAGGACCAATTGCCCGGTGTCTATCAGTGGGTTCACACTCATATCCGACCGAAACGCCTTCAAAACAAGCGGAAGGGTCGCCGGGAGAATTGGTGGCTTTTCAACGAGAGTGTCCCAAAACTCCGACGGATGCTTAGCGGCCTGCCGCGATTCATTGGCACGACTGAAACTGCCAAACATCGGATCTTTTCATTTCTGGAAGGGGAAATCTTGCCCGATCACATGGTGATCTCAGTTGCGCACGACGACGCCTCGATCCTAGGGATTCTCTCTTCGCGTATTCATGTATTATGGTCGTTAGCGCAGGGTGGCACACTTGAGGATAGGCCCCGATACAACAAATCCCGCTGCTTCGAAACCTTCCCCTTTCCCGCTCTCGAAGAAGGACCCTTGAAAAAACGTATTCGCGACCTAGGCGAGAAACTCGACGCGCATCGCAAGCGCCAGCAAGAGCTTCATCCCGATTTAACCCTCACCCGTATGTACAACGTCCTCGAAAAGCTCCGCGTCGAGGAACCCCTCACCGACAAGGAAAAGAACATTCACGAAGCGGGCCTCGTTACCAACCTCAAGCAGATTCACGACGATCTGGATGAAGCCGTCTTCGAAGCCTACGGTTGGTCCGACATCCTCGAAGCCAAGCGCATGCTCCCCGGCATGAAATACGACTTCGAAACCGGCAGCGCTGCCGTTATGGAACTCGAACCCGGCAGCATCAAAGGCTTCACGCGCGAAGCCGAAGAAGAGATCGAGCAGGAACTCATAAAGCGTCTCGTCGTCCTCAACCAAGAGCGCGCAGAGGAAGAGAAGCGCGGCCTCGTCCGCTGGCTCCGCCCTGAATACCAAGCACCCGACGAAACCGGCGTCCCCGCAAGCGAACAGAAGCAGATTGAACTCGAAGCGGAGTCTGCGAGCACCAAGCTGCCCGCACCCGCCGCGAAGCAGAAGTGGCCCACCTCCATGCCTGATCAGGTAGCCGCCATCCAGCGCCTGCTGCCCGCTATCGGCCCAGATGCTTCAGAACTCGCCGCCTGCTTTGGCAAGCGCACTCAAGCCCGCATCCGTACCATCGGTGAGATCCTCGACACTCTCACCGCACTCGGAAAAATCTGACCGAAACACCCATGGCCATCCCCGACTTTCAATCCCTCATGCGTCCCTTGATCGAGGCCCACGCCGACGGCAAAGAGCACCAGAACCGTGATCTCGTCCAACAGCTTGCCGATCAGTTCGGCCTGACCGAGGAGGAGCGCCGCGAGATGCTCCCCAGTGGGCGTGCCAAGCTTTTCGACAACCGGGTCGGCTGGGCGAAGAGCCACGTAGTGCAGGCAGGGCTTCTGGAGTCACCCCGACGGGCGGTTTCCACCATCACCGAGCGGGGCCGTCAGGTGCTCGCTGACAATCACGAGCGAGTGGATCTCGGAGTTCTTAGGCAGTTCGAGGAATACAGGGAGTTTCGCAACCGCCGCAAGGAGGCGACCGGCGAGACTGACTCGGACGATGATGCCAATGACGATGCTCCACCCGAGGAAATGCTGGAGAATGCCTACCAAAGAGTCCGACGGCAGATTGAGGCCGACTTACTGAGGCAGGTCATGGACAACCCACCAGATTTCATGGAGCGGGTCGTCGTCGATCTGGTTGTCCGCATGGGCTACGGTGGCAGTCGGAAGGACGCTGGAGAGGCACTGGGTAAGTCGGGTGACGAGGGAATCGACGGCATCATCAAGGAAGACCCACTGGGCCTCGACATCATCTACCTTCAGGCAAAGCGATGGGAAGGCAGCGTGGGCCGCCCGGAGATCCAGAAGTTCGCCGGTGCCCTCCAAGGCCAGCGTGCCCGCAAGGGGATCTTCATCACCACTTCCAACTTCACCGCTGAGGCTCTGGAATACGTTTCGCGCATCGACTCCAAGATCATCCTCGTTGACGGCACTCGTCTTGCTCGTCTGATGTTTGACCACGGCATTGGTGTCGCCACGGCTTCAACCTACGAAGTCAAGCGGATCGACTCCGACTACTTCGCTGAGGCGTGACCATCTTGCTGCGTTCATGGGCACTTGCGGGCAAGCTCCTTGGTGCATGTCGAGCCTCCCGTCAGAGGCCCCACCGTGAAGATCACCGTCCGTCTGAATCCCTCGCATTCCACTCCGTGCGAGTCAGGTAGGATGCCGACTTCGTTTCCGTCAGGAGGTAGCGTTTAGGGAGCGGCCCGTCCTCGGCCTTCCGCCCCCTGGGGCACCATCCTCCGTGCGGAAGACCTGCGGCAATCGCGGCATCAAGTCCGGCTCGATCTGCTCCCGTCTGACCTCCACTGACGATCCGCTCGATCATTGCCGGAACTCAAGCCGAAGGCTCCCCGAAAAGCGAGGACTCAAGGGCCAAGTCATCCACTAGAAAATCTCCTCACCCAGCACCGGATCTTCGATTAGAGCGACTCGAATGTCCGCCCAAGCATCTACCGCACACTTGATAGCAACCTCTGCCGCATCGCGGTTGCCCGCTTTCGCGTGGAACACAGCAAGCGCGTGATAGAATCCCGCTGCCGTTTCCCTGTCGGCTTCCTTGCCCTCTCGAAGGGTGGCGGCGAGGTGCTCGCCGATTTCCCAAGCACCGACACCGGGGCAGCACCGCAGGCGGACACGGAGCGCGGCGGGCGTGGCGCGTTCCTCCGCTGGGAACGCCTCCAGAGCTTCCCACGCGTCTTGCCAGAGTCCGAGGTCGGCCAGTCCTTCCGCTTCGCTCAACATGCCGCAGGATTGAATCCACGGCTCGCCTTGGCAACGGACATCCGCCACCCTCCCTCCGTGAACTGCTTCGAGATCCACCCACGCCCCACCGGAGACGGCGTGAACCTGTCAGGCGAGACGCTGGGCGGGGCTGCTGGCTGTCACTGGTTCCGCTCCGTCCGTAGCGCGGCAGAATACGCTCTTCACCGAGCCGGGATGCTTACCGACGATTCCAAGCTGATTGTCCATCGCCCGGACGGCACAACGGAGGAACGCGTGATGGGGTGCAGCGGATCACCTCACCTCGCCATGAACACCGCCCCGGCGTCATGGTTCTGAGGCGTCACACGGCGCTCCTGCTGGCGCTCCTGCTGGCGCTCGTCGCGTGCGACCGGAGTGCCACCCCTGCCGCTCCGTCCAAGCCCGCCAGCGAGCCACAGGAGGCACCCGGCCAACCGGAGCCGCCTGCCCCCACACCACAGGCGACCAAGCCTGCTCCGATCCCGTTCGAGATCGTCGGAGAAGTGGCGGGCTTAATCGACCCCGTGCGCCTCGACGGACTCCAAGGCAAGCGAGCCGCCAACCGCTCCTTGCGCCGTGTCTGCTTCGTTCTTGAGTCCGCCCGCCAGGGCGGACACCCCCCGGCAGCCATAATTGATGCCGCGCAGGAGGCTCTGGAAGTGTCTGGCACCGCTCGGGCTGAAGCGGTCAAAGCCTCCCTCATCCGCAACCTCGACATTCTGGAAAAGCTGGGATGCCTCGAACCTGCTGGCATGGCCAAGCTGGAAACGAGCAATGCCCCGACCATCACCCGAGGGCCGTATGCTGGCGACATCGCCTCAGTCGATCACATCATCCCCCGGAGCGTCTGCGAAGAACTCGACGAGCGGCTCTACAACCTCGAATTCATGCCGTCCCGGATGAACTCCGGCAAGGGGAACCGCGTGACCGAGCGGAAGGTTCAGATCGGAAGGCGCTGGAATCGGCTGGGACTGCTGTCCGACGCTGGCCTGCAAGCAGTGGAACTAGCTGCTGATCGAGGCTGATCCGTTTGCATGACCGCCACGCTTCTAAGGTCATCATGCCAGTCCGTAATCCCGCGCTGGGGGCGCCGGTGAAAGAGTGACCCAAATCCAAGGCAGTCTAGAATCAGGGGCGGCTAAGTCACCTCGTGAATGGCCCTACTTGGTGCGCCAGACGGGAGTTCGGTCCACTAAATCCTCTACCCGCGACACCCAACCCCTGTCATCAAAATACACCCGGAATGAGTAGGGCTGGAAAGTAATTACCTCATAAATCGGGATGCGAGTCACGGTGTCGATATCAATTGTGTGTCCTTCCACACGTGCAGTGCCTGTCCCATAGGCATTCTCATACCGCGTACGGGACAGCGTTACCGCCTTCGAGGTGTAGAGAAAACAATCGGCACCTCCAATAGTCTCGACGCGATCTGGCTGACCTAGTCGGATGCGCACCACGTCCTTATCCACTTCCCGCAAAGGCATATCGAAGACCTCAAGATGTAGCATAATCGAATTAGAATTATTAGGGTTAGGTATCCGTGCTTTCTTACCAGCGATGATCACGGTCGCCCCGCTTTCATCATGGGAAATGTACTTCACCCAAGTCTTCTTGGGAATCAGGGGGATTTCCTGCCCTCCTCCCAAGGGCTTCGCACTGTGCTTGAAGCCGTATCCATACTTCCAGCGGCAGTAGTCTCCTGAAATCAGACCGTTGCTGCCCGCAAGCACACGCAAGTAAAGGGCCCTTACTTCTCTGGTTCTCTCTACGCCCTCGGGAATGAAAACTGGCACCCCCGACAGGGCCTGCGCACAAGCCACTGGCCCCGAAACAGCAAGTGTGACGCAAAAGATGCCGACCTTGAAGTATACTCCTGACTCAAACCTCATAGCAAAATACGCATAGTCCGTTTGGTCCCGGCCTGTCAAGGATCACTGGGGAAACGATGACAGCGGATCACGGATAGCCAAAATCTCGATTGGAACAAAGGCCGTCAGGTGAGGTCAATATACGCTTGGTTAATGCCAATTTATGCAGAGCGACTGCTGTTGCTGAAGGAGGCAGCCGCCTGATAGAAACCGTTGATGCGGATCGTGCTGCTTTCACTTGGGCTAAGCGTAATCTTCGCGTGTGGCTCCGAGGCCGAAGCCGACACGTGGAAGTCTGCAGACGGCCGAACGCTGGAGGCTACCGGGCTTTATTGGACCGCTGAGGGCGTGCAAATGAGGCGAGCCTCTGATGAGAAGGAATTCGTGGTGCCCTTCGACTCACTGTCGACTGCGGACGTGATCCGCGCTGTCGAAGCTCTACCGTTTCAATGCAATGACCAGATTTCACTGCGTGCGAGGACGGTGAAAGCGGAGAGAGAGAAGCGAGCGCGAGAAACCGGCAACTTGATCGTGACCGTTACGGAGTACAGCTACAATGGCTATGTTTGGGAAGAGGTTGACGTTCGACCGGAGATTGATCGCTACAAGGTCTCCCACCGATTAGTAGAAGTCGAGCTAAGCTCGACCTTCGGTCCGGGATATGCCGGGTTGGAGTTTTTCACCATTGCGGGAAAGGGAGCGGAGAAGCAGATATTTGATGCTGAGTATCAGGTTGTGCGATTCGAGAAGAGTGGGAGCGTTAAGGAGTTCAGATGCAATGAAGTCGAGGACTTCGAGGGCTGGGTCGTTGTGGCCAGAAGCCCAAACACGGGAAAGATCGTAGGTGTAACGGGGTCGATGAAGCACCTTGAGGATTTTGTGGTTGGGAAACTCCCAGAGAAGGCCATCATTAAGAGTGACCATCAAGGCCTCAGGAACAAAATCATCGCCGCAGCTAAGAGTCGAGAATAGGCCTGAACCGAGTCACGAGTCCATCTAGTTTCATGGCCGCCGTCTGCTTCAGCGACCCCCGCTGTCAGGGAAAACGAGCACTCTACAGTCTACACTTGCAGAACCCGCAGAGCATCCCCTTCTTCACGGAACTCCACGAGATCGGCAGCGATCTTCCGCTTCAGATTCAGCGCGGCACTGTCGCTGATCCCGCAGCGCCTGCCTGCCTCCCGCATCGTCTGGCCTTCGAGAAGCGCACAGACGGCAACCCGGTAGCGTGGAGGATGGGTGTCTAGGAACTCCTCCCAATCGAGATTCCGCGCAGCCTCCTCGGCAGGATCAGTGCCTGTGCCAAGGTAGTCGCACAGCGGCATCGCCTCTTGGAGTGCGCCGGACTCCCCATCCTCAAACTCAACCTCCTGATCGAGGTAGGTAAAGCGGGCTTTCCCGTCCAGTTGGCACCCCGGTGACATCGCGTCGCCACGGCCAGTGTAGTGGCTCCTACGCCCGCTTCTGAGCGCCTTGGCGGCGTAGTGGGCAATGTTGCCAGCCGTGAACTTCCGGCCCTTCTGAGAGGCCGAGAGCATCATTCTAGCAGCCATCAAAGTGGCATCCTGAACCAGCTCCTCTTCGTCATCGGAACCCACAATCGGAACGGTCGTCAGGTAGGCTTTCAGGCGGGGTAGGACATCGTTGACCAGCATGGTGCCGAGCGCGGCATCCAAGCAGGGGGTGGCGGAATCTTCCGCTTTGTGGGTGGCGGCTTCTTCGCAGCCATTGGTGTGCATCTTCATCGTTTCGTTTGGTTGAAGCCGTCCTCCCCGAAGGCGCTGCCCGTACACGCAAAAGCCCCGCTCTAGGCGGGGCTTCGGCATGCCGGTGAGTCCGGCGGTGTGTTTGTTCGTTGTGTCTGTTTTTGCTGGAGGCTCAGCCTCGGAAAGCGGTGCCAAGTCGGCAGATCGGGAACCCGTTCAGGGACTCCTTCGGTGGTTCAACGACCCGGTGGCGGATGAGCTGGTCAAGGCAGCCATCCATGTCTGGGTAGTCCTTCACGGCGACATGGCCGGGAGGGATGCCCGGTGTCCACGCGGTGGCCGTCATCAAGGGGCCATCGTGGTCTGTCACCCGCAGGGCGATGCCACCACGGGCGTAGTCGTCAATCGTGACCACGGCGATGGGGCTGACGCCAAAGATCGAAACGAAGTTCGGGATCATGACGGAGTGCCATCGTGGCCGGGTGCCGGTGGTTCGGCGGTTGTTGACGTAGGATGCAGCGGCGTGGTCGTGTCTGAGGGCGCCCCGGCAAGTGGGGCACTGGTTATTGCGTTTCATTCTCTGTTTTGGTTGGGGCGGCAGACTCGCCAGCCGCCGTGGCGTTGGGATCAAGGTCCCGAGAACGAAAGAGCCCCGCGAAGTGCGGGGCGTGGGCTTCAAGAAGCTGGATTGAGCGGTGGCGTCAGATTTCTACCTAGACGGCGGGGGGTGGGGTCGCGTCCGCCAAGAGCCACCCGGATCAGGAGAAAGTGACAACGAGAACGCGCGTGAAAAAATTCTCAGATGCACTGGGTCAACCTTTTGTCGCCAAAAGGTCGTGGCTGATCCCTAACGTCTCGCCTTGTCAGGGGCCTTCGTTCCTGCCATAGCGGCGATGCTCAATACTGACCGGCGAATAGGTCGATGCAGTCGAAATACTTCCTTCACAACCGCGGCTCTGTTCAAGGCCCATACACAGAGCAGGAATTGATCTCCCGCTTACAGGCTGGCTTGGTCCATGCGACAACGTTGGTATCATCAGCGGACTGTGACCCACAGCCGCTCGGCGATCTGCTCCCATCAATTCGGCAAGAAAGCCCCGCTGAGGAAGTAACCGCTTCCAAGGACCATCAGTCTCTGCCATCCAGACCCTCTCCGTCCAAGCCGTCGCGGGCTCGTCCAAAAGGCTCCGGGATGGGGAGGCTTGCGTTTGCTGTGATATTTATCGTGGTGATTCTAGGAGCAAGCTACCTAGCTGCAGCTATGAATCCGTATATTGGCGGTTTATTGGGGGCAGCTTTCCTGCTTTACCCGGTTAGTCTAAGACTGGACAACATCGGACGACGGCCACTCAGTTGCTGGCTGATATTCGTTCCCGTCGTAGGGCTCTTTGTCATCCTCCAATGTCTAGTGCTTCCGGCAAATTATGAGTTCGATCGCAAGCTTGATCGGGCTCCGGCAATCATCATCATTGCTTTGATATTGCTCTATTGGATAGCGATCATAATCACTGAACATTGATTTGGTGATTACTGTTTAAACGCTCAAGAATGGCTTCTGAGACGCCTCTCGGCCATTGGCCTACTGATACTCATTTAGCATTCAAACTCGTCAGAAGCGATTCTAGGGCTTTCTAGGGGGTTTTTAGGGATACCGAAGTATCTTCATGCCCAAATGCGGGCCCGAGGACACCAATGCTACCCGGACTGTAGAAAGTGACAACGGGTTCCCGAGAACAACTGCTCACGTGGCTGGGGAGCCTTTTGTCGCCAAAAGCCTCCTTAGTCGTCTCCTTCGTGCTTGCCTGACAGTCCAGCTAGCCAAAAACCGACACCGGTCATCATTGCGATGCCTGCCACGAACGACACGAACACGCTGAATTGCCCCAAGCTCAAAACACCGGACCGATTGCTCCGAGACAATCCGATGGGATGCTCCGTTCCCCAGAAGGACCAGTTACCCACATATTCGTAACCCGACAGCGGATTGTGGATCAGGGTCGCAACAATAATCGCAGAGAACCCCAAAAACAGCACCCTTCTCTGGGATCGCGGCAATCCTGCCACCCACGACCGAAACCGCGCATAAACGTCCTTCACACCATCACGATCTGATAGCGACCCCTTGGGCGTCAAGCCTGTCATCCAAATGCGGGTCCGGGGACGTTATCCCCGGTCGGGGTCTGGGGTGAAATCCCAGATTGGCGACAAAAGCTTCTGGCACTGCGATCGATGGCCACGGTTGCGCGGGGTCTGTGGGTGCCAGTCGAATTGCGCGGATCGTATCCCCCTAATCAGCCGAGGGCTTTGGTCGGGATCGCTATCAGAGATCCCATTGGTAGGCTTTTGAGTAGGATGAGCGTGATCAGCAAAGCGTCGTGCCCGCACGAGTTGGCACACCACTTGGCACACCTTGCCGCCCTGACACAAAGAAGCCCGCCTTTCGGCGGGCTCTAAGCCTTTGGTAATCAAAGAGTGGTGCTCGAGGGGGGAATCGAACCCCCACGGCCTAAGCCACATGATCCTTAGTCATGCGCGTCTACCAATTCCGCCACCCGAGCAGGTCTGGGAAATCGTGGGCGGCGGATTTAGGAATGATCGGGGACCTTGGCAAGCGAATCTTTTGCCTCGTGTGACGGATTTCCCCTTCGCGGCATCAAGGCTTGCCAGCGGGCCGCGGTCGGCAAGCATGGGCGCGGTTATGGATTCGATACGCGCCGAGTCGGTGGTCAAGCGCTTCGGGGAAGTCACGGCGCTCGACGGCGTCGACGTCGAGGTGGCGCCGGGCGAGCTGTTTTTTCTCCTGGGGGCGTCCGGCTGCGGCAAGACGACCCTGCTGCGCTGCATCGCCGGGCTCGAGCAACCGACCGAGGGCGGGATCTTTTTCGGGGACACGGAGGTGACCGGCATGCCGCCGCACAAGCGCGAGGCGGCGATGGTGTTCCAGAGCTATGCGCTGTGGCCGCATCTCACGGTGGGGCGGAACGTGGCCTTCGGTCTCGAGGAACGGAAGGTGCCGAAGGAGGAGATCCGGCGGCGGGTCGAGGAGGCGCTGCGGCTCGTTCATCTCGCGGGCATGGACGAGCGGGGGGTGGACCAGTTGTCGGGTGGCCAGCAGCAGCGGGTGGCCTTGGCGCGGGCGCTGGTGGTGCGTCCACGCTGCCTGCTCCTCGATGAGCCGCTGTCGAATCTCGACGCCAAGCTCCGGATCGAGATGCGCCGGGAAATCCGGAGGATCGTGAAGGAGGGAGGACTCACGGCGATCTACGTGACCCATGACCAGGAGGAGGCGCTGGCGATGGCCGACCGGATGGCGGTCCTCAACGCCGGAAGGGTCGAGCAGCTCGGCACCCCGCAGGAGGTTTACCGCTCGCCGCGCACGGCCTTTGTCGCCGGGTTCATCGGGGAAACCAACCTGATCAAGGGGCGGGCCGTCGATTTCCGGGCCGGTTTCGTGCAGGCCGAGACGAGGTTCGGGCTGATGGTCGGCCGCTCGACCGATCCCGATTGGTCGCCCGGCACGGGCGATGAGGTCGTGCTTTCGGTCCGGCCGGAGGCGTGGCGCATCGGGGGCGTCCGCGGCGGCAACGGCGCGAGCGGGACGATTCTCGAGCGCAGTTACCTGGGTCAGCGCATCCAGTACGTGCTGGAGTCCGAGGCCGGGCGCCAGCATGTCGTCGAGCTGAATCCGGAGCTGGTGCGCGAGGTCGGGGACGAGGTCGGGTTCGGGTCGCGTCACGAGGACGTGGTCGTGATGAAGGGTTGAGCCATGCTGAAGCGACTCATTCCGGTATTCGCGTTGCTGGCGCTGGTCGTCGCGGCGCCGCTGCTTTTGCGCAAGGACAGCGAGGTCGCGGCCGCCGGTACCGGGGATGACCGGCTGGTGATCATCACGCCCCACAACGATTCGATCCGCTCGGAGTTCGGCGAGGCCTTCGCCGCCCACTGGCAGCGGAAGACCGGTCGCAGCATTTACATCGACTGGCGGGCCCCGGGCGGCGGTGGCGACATCAAGCGCCTGATCGCGAGCGCCTTTGGCGCGGCCGAGGACCTGGGCAAGGAGGGCACCGCGTTCGACGTCTTCTTCGGCGGGGGAACCAAGGATTTCATCGACCAGGCCAGGCTGGGCCGGCTGGCCGTGCTGGAGGTCTTCGACACCGAGCCGCAGTGGTTTTCCGGTGACCGGATCGCCGCCGGGTTCTCGGGCGAGACCTACTACGACCCGGAGCACCGCTGGGTCGGGGTCTGCGTTTCCCAGTTCGGCATCGTTTACAACCGGGATGCGCTCGGCTGGCTCGACCTGTCTCCGCCGCAGCGCTGGGAGGACCTCGGGGATGCTGCCTATTTCGGGCGGCTGGCCCTGGCGGATCCGACCAAGAGCAGCTCGGTGACCCAGGCCTTCGAGATGCTCGTGCAGGAGCAGATGCAGGACGTGATCCGGCAGCAGGGCGACACTCCCGAATCCCGTGCGGAGGGTTGGCGCCGGGGCATGAACCTGCTCCAGAAGCTCGGGGCCAACGCCCGGTATTTCAGCGATTCCGCCAGCAAGATTCCCTACGACGTGGCGATGGGTGATGCCGCGGCGGGGACCTGCATCGACTTCTACGGAAGGTCCTTCGAGGATGCGGTCCGGTACGAGGATGGCACCAGCCGTCTGCACTGGATTTCCCCGGAGGGAGGGACTTCGGTGAGTGTGGATTCCATCGCGGTCTTCCGCGGGGCGCCGAACATGGAGATTGCCCAGGAGTTCGTCCGGTTTTGCCTGAGCGAGGAAGGCCAGCTTCTCTGGAACTACCGTCCGGGCACCGAAGGGGGGCCGAAGTCGCGGGCCCTGCGACGCCTGCCGGTCCGGCGCGATCTCTACACTCCGAAGCATCTGAGGCATTTCACCGATCCCGAGGCGCTGCCCTACGAGCGGACCGGCGAGTTCGTCTATCAACCCGAGCTCACCGGGGCGGCCTTCGATGCCCTGCGCGTGATCTTCCGCGCGGTGTGCATGGACCCCCACGACGAGTTGAAGGAAGCGTGGCAAGCGGTTCACTTCGGGAGCGGGGGGGATCTTTCCCTGATCCATGACATCGACGGGATCGAGTACGCCCAGGTGATGAACGAGCTCGTGCCGCTGCTCGAGCGCGATGATCCGCTCGAGGTCGCCCGCACCCTGACCGGCATCTCCAAGGCCTTCGCGGCCCGTTACCGGGCCGCCGCCGAAGCGAAGGGAGGGCAGCCATGAAACGTCGCAACGCGGTGGCGGTGACGGCCGGCGTCTGCCTGCTGTTTGCCGTGTTCTTCATCTATCCGGCACTTGCCGTGGTCGGCGAGGCCTTCCGCGACCGTGATGGTGGCTTCACCTTCGCCTTCGTCGTCGAGGTCTTCCGCAACCCGGTGTACGTCGAGGGATTGTGGAATGCCTTGCTGCTCGGGGTGACGAGCACCTTCGTGACCCTGCTGATCGCCTTCCCACTGGCCCTGCTTTCCCACCGCTACGACTTCTTCGGCCGGCGCATTCTCGGCGGCCTGATCCTGATCCCGCTGGTCCTGCCGCCCTTCGTCGGGGCGATCGGCGTGATGCACATTCTCAGTGTCACCGGCTCGCTCAACTCGCTGCTGATCGAGATCGGCCTGATGGATCCCGGTCAGCGGATCGACTGGCTGGCGGAGGGTCGCTTCTGGGGGATCGTGGTGATGAACGCGCTGCATCTTTATCCCATCCTCTACATGAACATCGCGGCCTCACTCTCGAGCCTCGACCCTGCGATGGAACAGGCTGCGGAAAACCTCGGGTGCCGGCCCTCGCGGCGCTTGTTCCGCATCACCCTGCCGCTGGCGATGCCGGGAATCTTCGCCGGTTCGTCGATCGTCTTCATCTGGTCCTTCACCGAACTCGGGGTGCCGCTGGTCTTCAACTACAGCCGGGTGGCCCCGGTGCAGGTCTTCCACGGCATCAAGGACCTCGGGGGGAATCCCGCACCCTACGCGCTGGTCGCGGTGATCCTGCTGATCTCGGCACTGGTCTTCGGGCTCACGAAGTTCCTGTTCGGACGGTCGACCTCGGGGAGCCAACCCCGTCCGAAGGGACGCGACGCCGAGAAGAAGCTCACCGGACTCAACTCGCTCGGCTGCGCGATGATTTTCGCGGGCGTGTTCCTGGTCGCCTCGATTCCCCACGCCGGAGTCGTGATGCTCGCGTTTTCCGACAACTGGTATGATTCGATCGCGCCGGTTCACTGGACGATCGGCCATTTCCAGGAGGCGCTCGGTGATCCGCTGGTGGTGCCCTCGATCGAGAACAGCCTGTTCTACGCCGTGGTGGCGACGCTGATCGCCGTGATCGTCGGTCTCGCAATCGCCTGGGTGGTGGTGCGCAGCGACATCAAGGGGCGGAGTGTGCTCGATGCGCTGGTGATGCTTCCGCTGGCGGTCCCCGGCCTGGTGCTGGCCTTCGGCTACCTGGCGCTGTCGCAGGAGGGGAAGCCGCTGCACTTCATGATCGGTGCCGGGGGAAGCCCGGCCCTGCTGCTGATCGCCGCCTATGCGGTACGGCGGATGCCGTACGTCGTGCGGGCCGCGGTGGCGGGTCTCCAGCAGAGCAACCCGGCGATGGAGGAGGCGGCGCGTTCGCTCGGGGCCGGCACGTGGCGCACGCTGCGACGGATCTCGATCCCCCTGATCGGCGCCAACGTCGCGGCCGGCGCGATCCTGGCCTTCGCCTTTGCCATGCTCGAGGTCAGCGACAGCCTGATCCTTGCCCAGCAGGCCCAGCATTACCCGATCACCAAGGCGATCTACACGCTGCTCAGCACCCTTGGCAACGGCCACGAACTTGCGGCCGCATTGGGAACCTGGGCCATGGTCTTCCTCGGCATCGCGATCGTCGGCGCGACGGCCCTCGGCGGGAAGAAGGGCGGCCTGTTCAAGCTCTAACAGCGTGCTTCCATAAAGGGGGAACTGCTTACGCCACCGGCGGGCCTGTTCTGTTCGTAGTTCCCCCTTTAGGGGTCCAAACGACCGACCCGGCAACCCTCGCCTCAAGAACGAGACCGAAGACCTCCTGAAGGAGGAACGACGTACTGAAATGGTCGGCCGGATTGGCTGGGCTCACTTCTCCGGGTGGCGGAGGTCGATGGTGTAGTCGTCGGGCCAGATCTCGCTGGTGGGGTCGAAGAGAGTACTTCCGCCGCCGCTGGCGACGCGTCCGTCTTCGGGCCGGATGGGAAAGTGCCAGACCGAATTGTCGAGATGGAGCACCACCGCCATTCCTCCATAGACTTCAGAGTGGAAGGATTCGGTTCCTATCTTCATCGGGGCAAAAGCGAGGGGGATTCCCGGGTTCAAGTCCGTTTTTAGGCCTGCAAGATAGCTGTAACCGACTTCCCCTGGGGCCAGTGCCTCTCCCGGGTCGATATCGTTGTCCGGCCTGCTCCTTGGTAGCTCCGGGTGCCGACACCAGAAGATCTCTTCAGACTGAATTCCATAAGCGATGAACTGCCTGAATAGAGCGTTGGTGCTTGTGCCTTGCAGATTGAGATCAGTCTCGGTTGCTGCCTTCACAGCGTTTGCAGTGTCTTCCGACGGGAAAGCGCCGAATTCCTGATCAAATTCAAGGAAGCAAAGTCCGATCTGTTTGAGGTGATTGTTGGCTGTGGTCCGTTGAGCAGCCGCCTGCTGCCTGCCAATCATCGGCCATGTGACGAAGCCGAGTATCACCAGCAGCACCGTAGCGACGATCACCATGCTCGGGCTGTACGACTTCTTCGTTTTTGAAGCCGATGTTGCAGGCACCGGCGGCCGGTATTCCTCTTCCACCGCAGCAGGTTGGTGAAGATCGACAGGAATGTCGATGCTCCGGAAGGGCGGGCAGCAGTGTCCGCCCTCTCTATGCCAGGTGCCTCACACAGTGCCGGGACCAGGTCTCGAGGCGCTCGAACATGGGGCCGTTGAGTTCGGCGAGTTCGGTGAAGTTCAGGTCGGCCAGCGCGTCCTCGTTCGAGTGGACGGCGTCGTCCTCGATCTCGATCAGGTGGACGACACCGAGGTGGACCCGCCCGACCGGGTTCGAGTCGTCGTTGAGTAGTGCGATGATGCGGTTGGTGTGGGGGACCTCGAAAACGAGTTCCTCTTCGAGTTCGCGCTCCACCGCCGCCTGATAGGCCTCGGGCCCGGTCCTGCCGCCGCCGGTGTCGACCGGATTGATGTGCCCGCCGACGCCGACCGAGCGCAGCGCATGGAGTCGCGCCTCGCCGCCGGCCTTGCCGCGGGTGTAGTTGAGGACTCGCGTGCCGCAGCGGATCACGCAGTAGGGGATGATCTGCTTGTGCGAGGGGTCGTCCTCCGCCTCGGCCCGATCCATGAAGAAGTGGTTTGCCGGGTCGAGCAGTCGCCCGATCACGGACTCGATGCCGTCGGTGCGGATCCCCTCGAAGATCCCGGTTTCCTCCAACAGCGACCTCGGGACGACCAGAACTTCCTCACCGGCGTATTTCGACATGCGGGGAGGCTGCGCCTCCGATGACGAATGACAAATGGAAAATGACGAATGCCGGAACTGGGCGGGATGAAGGCCTCAGTGGTCGAGCTTCAGCTTCTTGAGCTTCGGCGCGATCACGGCCCGGCAGTAGCCCGCCGACTTGTTCTGGAAATAGTATTCCTGATGGTATTTCTCCGCCGGGTAGAAGGTCGAAGCCTTGGTGACCTCGGTCACGATCGGGTCCGTGAAGTCCTCCTGATGAGCTTTCTTCGAGGCCTCGGCGATCTTCTTCTGTTCGTCGGAGTGGTAGAAGATGGCGGAGCGGTACTGGGTTCCGACATCGGCTCCCTGGCGGTTGAGGGTGGTCGGATCGTGCATCTGCCAGAACCACGAGAGGATCTCATCGTAGCCGATCTTCTTCGGGTCGAAGACGACCTGGACCACTTCGGCATGGCCGGTGGTGCCGGTGGTGACGGCTTGGTAGGTCGGGTTGGCCACGGTGCCGCCCATGTATCCCGACACGGCGGCGTAAACGCCGTCGAGTTGGTCGTAGACGGCTTCAATGCACCAGAAACAGCCGGCACCCAGTGTGGCGACTTCGGCCCCTTCGGGGACTTTCGGGGCTTCGGCGGGCTTCTTGTCTTCTTCGGACATGGCGTTGCAGGAAGTGAGGGCGATGAGTGTGAGGATGGAAAGGAAGGACTTCATGGTGGCTGGAGGGCTGTCGAAGCCTCGATGTTCCCAAATAGTAGCCTGAAAAGGGGTTCCGTAAAGGGGGAGCGGAAAGAGGTTTTCGGCCCATGGCGGATTCGCTAGAAATCCCGCGTGGAAGCCGCGGCCGTCGAAATCGAGCATCTGAGCAAGCGCTACGGGCGTTTCGAGGCGCTGCGCGAGGTCGCCCTGTCGGTCCCTCGCGGGAGTGTGTTCGGGCTGCTCGGACCGAACGGCGCAGGCAAGAGCACGCTGGTGAAGTCGCTGCTGACGATCGTCCGTCCGACCGAGTGCCGCGGCACCCTGCTCGGCGAGAGGATCGGCCACCGCCGGACTTTGGCGAAGGTCGGCTACCTGCCGGAGCATGCCCGCTTCCCGGAATATCTGACCGGCCGCCAGATCGTCGGCTTCACCGCCGGGCTGGCCAAGGTTCCGGCGAAGCAGGCGAAACGCCGTGCGGAAGAACTGCTCGAAACCGTCGGCATGAAGGACTGGGCAGATCGGAAGAACGGCACCTACTCGAAGGGGATGCGCCAGCGGGTTGGACTCGCGCAGGCACTCGTCAATGACCCCGAGATCGTCTTTCTCGACGAGCCGACCGACGGCGTGGACCCCGGCGGGCGCATCGAGATCCGCAAGATCATCGAGAGGATGCGGGAGGAGGGACGGACGGTCTTCGTCAACAGCCACCTGTTGGGCGAGGTCGAGCAGGTCGCCGACGAGGTCGCGATCATGGCCCACGGCCGGATCGCCGAGTCGGGCACGCTCGAGTCGCTGACCCGGCGCGACAACCGCTACGAGATCCGCACGCTCGGGCCGGTGCCGGCCGAGGTGCGGGCGGAACTCGAAGGGGACGGACTGGAGGTGGCCGGCGACCGGATCGCCTCGACGGCGGCGGACGCCAAGGGGGTCCAGCAGCTCATCGACCGGCTGCGCTCCCGGGGGGTCGTGATCCGGGAAATGAAGGAGCTCCGCTTCACCCTCGAGGAGGTTTTCCTCAAGGCGGTGCAAAGTGTCGGAAAGGAGGAATCCCGGTGAGGCAGTTCGTGGCGGTGTTCGTCGATGCGCTCCGGCTCCTCAGGGCCCGGGCGCTGTTCTGGATCACGCTCGGGATTTCGGCCCTGGCGGCCGTCCTTTATCTGTCGATCGGCTTCGATGAGAACGGCGTGACCTTCCTCTTCGGGGCCAGCGGTTTCGAGAGCGAGTTCCTCCGGGAGGGTTCGCCGCTGGCCGAGATGTTCTACCTCGGGATCTTCAGCATGATCATCGTCAACCTCTGGCTGTCGTGGATCGCGGTGATCCTCGCGCTGATCACCTGTGCGCCGGTGTTTCCGGAATTCATGGCCGAGGGGAGTGCGGGCGTGGCGCTGAGCAAGCCGATCTCCCGGATCAAGCTGTTCTTCTACAAGTATCTCTCCGGCCTGCTCTTCGCCTTCCTGCAGACCGGGATCTTCTGCGCGATCGTTTTCCTCGCGATCCGGCTGCAGGTCGGGACCTGGAATCCGTCGGTCTTCTGGGCGGTGCCGCTGGTGGTCCTGATGTTCTCCTACCTGTGGTCGGTGATGGTCGCGGTCGGCGTGCGGACCCGCTCGGTGATGGCCTCGGTGCTCGCCTCGCTGTTGGTCTGGTTCGGCGCTTGGATCGCGAAGACGGTCGAAGAGTATGCGTGGACCGCCGCCGAGTTTGGAGAAGTGCCCGCGGCCCAGGGATCGATGCGCTTGACCGAGGCGGAGCAGAAAGGTTGGCGTGACCGCTATTCGCAGGTCTCGCTGGCCTATACGCTCCTCCCGAAGACCTCGGACACGGTGAACCTGTTGCAGCGCCTGGTCACGGTCCAGGGACAGAAGAAGTTCGCGGTCAGCGAGCTGTTGAACCTGATGGCAACCGGCGCGCCCGTGCGGGACGATGAGGTGGAGGAGGCGTTGGAAAGGCACAGCGTCGGCTTCATCATCGGCTCGTCGCTCGCCTTCGAGGCCGTCATGCTGGCCTTTGCCGGATGGAGCTTCTGTCGGCGGGATTATTGAAGGATCGCCGATCTCCGAATCGGCATCTTCAATCGCCAACCGGAGCCGATTCGGAGATCGGCGGTACCTGCTTTCAGTCGACCCGACCAAAGACCAGCGCCGTCCGTGCCGGGGTGTAGATGCTCAGTTCACCATCCTTGTTCACGGGATAGGGGATGGAGGCGTCGAGTCGGTCGTGGCCGCCGAACTCCGGGGCGTCGGTGTCGAGGAGGAGTCGGTACTCGCCGGTGCCGGGCACCTTGAAGCGGTAGTCGGGAATGGAGCGATCGAAGGACCAGTTGAAGACGAAGATCATCCCGGCCCGCTCGGCGCACAGGACCTTGTTCGTCGGGTCGATGTTGAGGCATGTGGGCGGCGTGTCGCCGGGCAGTCCATGCGCCTCGCCGAACTCCAGCATCGCCCGGTCGAAGGCGGCGAGGAACCGGTATTTCAGCGCCTCGTTGTCGACCAGCGACCACTGGCGGCGGCAGTAGTGGTGCGACCAGTCGTTGCCCTCGCGGGGGAAATCGACCCACTCCGGATGGCCAAACTCGTTGCCGATGAAGTTCAGCCAGCCTTCTCCGGCGAGGGCGAAAGTCGCGAGCCGGATCATTTTGTGCAGCGCGATCCCCCGGTCGATCACCGGGTTTTCGTCCTCGGCCCCCATGTGCCAGTACATCTCCTGGTCCATCAGCCAGAAGGCGAGGGTCTTGTCGCCGACCAGCGCCTGGTCGTGGCTTTCGGCGTAGGCGATGTTGGCCTCGCCGTGGCGGCGGTTGGTGAGCGTGCCCCACATCTCGTCGAGATCCCAGTCCTCGTCGCGGGTGTGCTTGAGCAGCTTGATCCAGTAGTCCGGGACGCCCATCGCCAGGCGGTGGCTGAAGCCGATGCCACCCTCGTTGATTGGGCGGCACAGTCCGGGCATGCCGGACATGTCCTCGGCCACAAGGATCGCACCGGGCTTCAGTTCGCGGGCCAGGGTGGTGGCCAACTGGAGATAGAGGATCGCGTCGTGGTCGATGTCGTGGGCGAAGTACTTGTCGTAGTGGTCGAAGGCGATCGTGCCGCGGTGCCAGTAGAGCATCGAGGTCACGCCATCGAAGCGGAAGCCGTCGAAGTGGAACTCCTCGATCCAGTAGCGGACGTTCGAGAGCAGGAAGCAGCGGACCTCGTCGCGGCCGTAGTCGAAGCACTTCGAGTCCCATTGCGGATGCTCGCCACGGCTGTCGGCGTGGAAGTAGAGGTTGCCGGAACCGTCGAGGTCGTTGAGGCCTTCGGCGATGTTCTTGACGGCGTGGGAGTGGACGACATCGAGCAGCACCGCGAGGCCGAGGCCGTGGGCGGTGTCGACGAGGTACTTCAGGTCCTCGGGTGTGCCGAAGCGCGAGGAGGGGGCGAAGAAATTCGAGACGTGGTAGCCGAAGGAACCGTAGTAGGGGTGCTCCTGGACGGCCATGAGTTGCACTGTGTTGTAGCCACCCTCGGCGATGCGCGGCAGGACCGTGTTGGCAAACTCGCGGTAGCTGTGGATGCGCGGTTCCTCGCCGGACATGCCGACGTGGGCTTCGTAAATGCGGGGGATGCGGACGGTCGAGGGATCGAAGTCGTGCCTCCACTCGTAAGCCTGGGGCGGGTTCCAGACCTGGGCCGAAAAGTCGTGGGTTTCCGGATTCTGGACCGCGCGGGTCACGCAGGCGGGGAGGCGGTCGCGGACCGTGTCGTCGGCACCGGTGATGCGGAGTTTGTAGGTCTGCCCGTGCTCGATGGTTCCGGCGGGAAGCCGGGCGCTCCAGACGCCGTTGTCGTGACGGCTGAGCGGATGGGCATCGCCGTTCCAGACGTTGAAATCGCCGACGATGCTCACCGCCTTGGCCGCCGGGAGCCATTCGCGGACGCTCCAGTCGCCGTCGGCCGTTGGATGGAGGCCGATCAGCTTGTCGCCGTTGGCGAAGGGGGCGAGCCTGCCCTTTGTGTCGCCGAGTCGATCAAGCGCTTTCTCAAAGCGATCGATGCGTTCCCGGATCCGGTCGGCCTGGGCTTCCAGCCATGGATCGTCACGGACGAGTTTGGGGAGGTCGGGAGCGTTGCTCATCGCGGCGAGGTTGAGTGGATTTCGGCGGACACGCGAGAGCGGAGTGGCTCCTTGCAGAACCCATGGCGGGGCGGGGCGGCTTTGAGCCGACTCCAGGGTGCGGGATCGAGTTTGGTGCGGGAACCTCCCCGAATGCCAGGCGGTCCCCCGCGACGAGGACGTCGCCCGTCCACGGTATGGCGCTTCACCCTTCGCCGAGGCTTCGGAGGACAGGTGGAAAGCGCCACTCCGGCTACTCCGGCACCTCGTTGGTGAAGAGCTCCTTGAGGTAGTCGGCCGACAGGATCTCGGGCGTGATGATCGGTTCCTTGCCGGGCACGTAGAGCACGTTGACGGGAATCGCGCTCCTGCCGAGTTCCTCGAGCTTGGCGTCGATCTCGGGGTCGGCCTTGGTCTTGTCCGCCTTGAGGGCGACGACTCCGCGCTCCTTCATCAGGTTGGCGACCTCCTCGGGGTAGGCGCGGCTCTTGTTGAGCTGGCAGGTGGCGCACCATTGGGCGGTGAAATCGACGTAGACGGGGGTGCCTTCTTCCAGCAACTGCTCGACCTTTTCTTCACTCCACTTCTCCCATTCGATGGCGGATGGCTCCGGCGGCGTACAGGCGTAGAGCCCGATGCCGGCGAACAGCACGGTCAGGCCACGGGCGGTCCACCGAACCCCGGAACGGCGGGCCGGAGTATCCCAACGGCCATAAATCCATGCGGCGATGGCGATCAGGGTCAGGCCGATGACCACCGTCAGCATGTTCACCAGCTCGATCTGGCCGACGTAGACCCACAGCAGGAATCCCGCCGTGGCGAAGAGCAGGAAGGACATCGCCTGCTTGAAGGACTCCATCCATGGTCCCGGGCGCGGCAGCATGTCGACCAGCTTCGGGAAAATCGACAGGATCAGGTAGGGCAGGGCGAGCCCGAGCGCCATGAAGGTGAAGGCGAGGAAGAACTGGGCGGCGGGCAGCGTGACCGCCACGCCGATGGCGACGCCGAGGAAAGGGGCGGAGCAGGGGGTGGCCACCACGGTGGCGAGGATACCGGAGAAGAACGAGCCGCTGACGCCCTGCTTGTTCTGAAGCGAGCCGCCGACACCCGTGGCGGAGGCACCGATCTCGAACAGGCCGTACATCGACAGTCCGAGGACGAACATGACGAGCATCAGGACCATGATGATCCACGGGTTCTGCAGTTGATAGCCCCAGCCGATTTCCTCGCCCGGGGCGGCGCTGGCGCGCAGGGCAAACAGGGCCCCGCTGAGAACCCAGAAGGAGACCAGCACTCCCACCACGAACATCACGCCATGCAGGACGATCTTGCGGCGGTCCTCACCGGCCTGCTGGACGAATCCCATGATCTTGATGCCGATGACCGGGAAGACGCAGGGCATGAGGTTCAGGATCAGCCCGCCGAGCAGCATGCCGCCGAGAATGGGAAGCAACTTGCTGAACGGCAGCGGAGGCGCGGGGGGCTTGCCGACGACCGTCTCGGGCACGACCACGGCCCTGGCTCCGAGTTCGGGCAGCGGTTCGTCGAAGACCAGGATGCCGGAGAGCGTGTTTCCCTGCTCGATCGGGATCTCGATGAGTGGGATCTCGGTCAGGCGTTTGAGCGGGATGGTCCATTCGGTTTCTCCCAGCCGGACGTTGGTCGACTCGGTGAGGGGTTCGACGTAGGGCACGTCGGGGATGAAGTGCATCCCGCCCTCGAGGATGGGAAGGTTGCCCCCGGAGGCGGCCGGCTTGACGTGGAGCGTGAACCCGCCGTCCGCGGTGGTCGCCGAAAACTCCCAGTCGGGGGCTTGTTTCGGAAGTGCGGCGCGGGCCTTGGCGAAGGTCTCCGCGGTTTCCGCGTTCGGGACCGGTGAAGCGGCCGCCTCGAGTTCGATCGTGTATTCCTGCGGCGCGCCGGGATGGGGCTCGTCCTTGCAGACCATCTTGCAGATCTGCCACGAGGGTCTGGCGGTCAGGGTGTAGCTTTCGCCTACGGCGAGGTCGGACGGCGGGGTGATCTCGACGGGGAAACGCACCGTTCCGGAGTAGGTGAGGCTCTGGTTTCCGAGGGATCCCTCGATGATTTCGGGCACCGGCCACTGGATGGGTCCGGCCTTGAACCCCTCCGGCAACCGCCACTCGATCTCCGGCGGCTTTTCGGTGCCGCCACTATTCTTGTAGTAGCTGTGCCAGTCCTCGGGATGCTCAAGGACGAGGGCGACGGTGAAGGGGTTTCCCGGAGCGATGTGGGTGACTTCGGAGACCAGAGAAGCTTCCGACCATTCCTCGGTCTTGGATGACTTGTCACCGAAAGCGAGTTCCAGCGGGTCGTCCTGTGATTGGGCCTGAAACGGTAGCAGGATTCCGAGAAGGAGAGGTAGGATCTTCATCACAACTTGGTCGTGGGAGGTGCGGCCGGTGGTTTGATTCCTCAATTCTCTCAGGCCCGGTCCAGCCGGTCGGCGCAGTCCCGGATCAGTGCCGGTCCATGAAAGATGAACGCGGAGTAGATCTGCACCAGGGAAGCCCCCGCGCGGATCTTCGAGACCGCGTCGTCGGGCGACGAGACGCCCCCGGCGCCGATGATGGGAATACCCGCGCCGAGCTCGGCGTGGAAGGCGGCGAGGATCTCATTGCTCTTCTCGAGCAGCGGCCGGCCCGACAGCCCGCCTGCTTCTCCCGCGCGGGGGTGTCCCTCGATCTCGGTGCGGGAGATGGTCGTGTTGGTGGCGATCAATCCATCGAGCCCGCCGTCGCGGAACACGCGGGAGAGTCCTGCGATGTGGGGCGGGTCGAGGTCGGGCGCGACCTTGAAGAGCAGGGGCACCTGCTTGCCATGCTCGGCGGCGAGCTTCTCCTGCTCCCGCTTGAGGGTCTCGAGCAGGTGCGCGCAGCTGTCCTCGCTTTGCAGGTCGCGAAGTCCCGGGGTGTTGGGCGAGGAGAAGTTGACCGCAACGTAGTCGGCGGCCTCGTAGCAGGCCCGGAAGCAGGCGAGGTAGTCGTCGACGGCATTCTCGTTCGGGGTGTCCTTGTTCTTGCCGATGTTGAAGCCGACGACGCCTTCAAACGACCGGCTGGAGGAGGCATGGCGCACGCCTTCGTCGATGCCGGGGTTGTTGAAGCCCATGCGGTTGATGATGGCCTCGCGATCGACCAGGCGGAACAGGCGGGGCTTGGGATTTCCCGGCTGGGGGCGGGGGGTGAAGGTGCCGATTTCGAGAAATCCGAAGCCGAGGCGCCCCATCGCATCGATGGTGTTGCCTTCCTTGTCGAGGCCCGCGGCGAGGCCGATGCGGTTGGGGAAGCGGAGCCCCATCAACTCGATGGGCGCGATGTGGTCCGGTTCCGGAAATACCAGAGGCAGGATCCGCGACCGCTCGGCCAGACGCAGTCCGGCCATGCTGACGTTGTGGGCGGTTTCGGGGTCGAGTCGGAACAGCAGCGAACGGGCAATTCGATAGGCGGCGGACACGCTGCGAGGCTGCGCCTCGAAGTGCCAAGTGAGAAGTGCCAAGTTCCAAAGAAGACCGATCTATGCGAGCTCGGCGGCGATGGGGTCCACTAGGGCGGCTCCCTGCCGGGTCAGGATGAAATGATCGCCTGCGACCCGGGCGAGGCCGGCCTCGATGAGGCGCTGCGAGTCATCGGCATCGAGCCATTCGAGCGGAACTCCTTCCTTCGTCCGGAGCAGGAGGGCGAGTCGTTCGAGGCGAAGTTGTTCGGCGTCGAGCGCCTCGCTTTCGACGGTGGCATGGCCCACGGCTTCGATCATCCGGACGTAGCGGTCGGTGTCGGCGACGTTGGTGGTCCGCAGCGCGGCGATGGTTGAAACGGCCGAGGGCCCGAGTCCGAGGTAGTCTTCACCCTGCCAGTAGCCGCGATTGTGCGTGGAGTGATGCCTGTCCCGCGCGTAGTTGGAGGTCTCGTAGTGATCGAATCCGGCCGCCGTCAGCAGGTCGTGGGCGAGGTGGAACTGCACGGCGTCGCGGTCCTCGTCCTCGTCGAGGTGACCTCGTTTCAGGCTTGCCAGGAACTCGGTGTCCTCCTCGTAGGTCAGGTTGTAGGCCGAGACGTGATCCGGTTCGAGCGCGAGGGTCGTTTCGAGAGTCGCGCGCCACGAGTCGAGGGAAAGCCCGGGAACGGAGAAGATCAGGTCGATGTTGACCGAGGGCATGCCGGCCTCCCTCAGGATCCGCACCGCCTCGGCCGCCTGCCCGGGATCGTGCTCGCGGCCGAGAGTGCGGAGGGTTGCCGGATCGAATGACTGGATGCCGAGCGAGACCCGCCGGACGCCGAGATCACGGAACAGGCGGGCCTTGGCCAGGTCGAAGGTCGCGGGGTTGGCCTCGAGCGTGACCTCGTCCAAGGAGTCGAGGCTGAGGACCTCGGATAGGCCCTCGAACAGACGCTGCAGGTGGGCGGGTGAGAGCATCGAGGGAGTTCCGCCACCCAGATAGAGCGTGCGAGGGGCGGTCGCGGATCGCTCATTGCGTATCGTGGTGATTCGCTCCCGGGCTTCGGCAACGACGGCATCGATGAACCGCGGGATGGGCGTGGCACCGGGAGTGTGCTTGTAGAACGAGCAATAGGGGCAGATCCGGTGGCAGAACGGAATGTGGAGATAGACCAGCATGATCAGCGCCCGATCATCACTTCGGGGACGACCACGGTCGGTTCGCCGCGGCGAAGCTTCTCGCGACCGATCCGCGCCTCGGGGACGACGGCTTCGAGAAACGCTGATTGCTCGCCGTCTCCGGAAAGGCCGGGCGCGGTGGGGATGCGGAAGGTTCCATGGCACTTCTTCGCCCCCCAGGGATCGAAGTAGGTGAACTTGAAACTCGACGAGCGCCGCGGGAGTTTTTCCGGAACCATCACGATGGTGACGAAATGGCCGTCCAGCGGAGTCCAGTGGCCGTCGCGTCGGGCGTAGCGGCGCAGGTTGATGACCGGAGGGAAGCCGCGCTTCAGCGAATCTCGGAGGCGGTCGTGAAGCCGGTCGAGATGGCGCTCCGGGGATTCGCGCTTCTCTCGCAGGAGTCCTTCCATCCGGGGTGCCGGTTGACCGCCGATGCCGGCGATTTCGGCGGCGATTTCGGTGAGGTCTTCGGCGTTGATGCCGCCGGAACTCCAGCGCTTGCGGTTCCGCAGGCTGTTGGATGGCTGCAGGCCGTGGGCGCGGATGATGTAGAGCAGCTTCGAGCGGTCCGAATCGCCGGGGATGGCCTCGGAACTCGAGCGCCAGTTCTCCGAGCCGCAGCGGAACGAGGCCAGCAGCGCGGCGGGACCGCAGGCATTGCCCGCGACCTTGAGCTGGTTCACCGGGCCGGCGACGGCGTGGGGAGCCCAGCGTTCATCGGCTCGGGCCGCGATGATCAGCACGGTCGCGACGAGACCGCTAAGGAGACTCCTGGGGCGCAACAACATCAACTCGGCGGTTGTTTGCCGGATTCTGGTCGGTTCCGCCACCGGAAAGCTCGACGCTCGACTCGATCCGCGCGCCGGACTCGAGGGATCCGAGCGGAAGATCGAAGGTCTGGGTCGCTCCCGGGGCGAGCGAGGTCACGTTGAGCTGGCTCTCTCCCATCTGGGTGGTCACGGAAACCGGCGCATTGATCACCCGGGCCGTGCCGCGGTTTTCCACGGTCACCTGCACGATGGGATTGCCCGCTTCGTTGAGGGTGACGTGATTGGCGGCGATGGCGATGTCGTTGATGCCCGCGATGTCATGGTTCAGTGCCCTCCCGACGTTCAGGATGCCGGCACCGTAGGCGGGATCGTAGCCCGGAGCCCCGGCTTCGTTGGCCGTCTGCTCGATCAGGCTCCACGCGTTCCAGGCATTGAGTCCTTCCTGGGTCATCGTCGCGGCGATGGCTCCCACGACCACCGGCGAGCTTGCGGAAGTGCCGCTGAAGCTCACCGACCTGCCATCGGCTCCCGCGGTGGTGAGCGCCAGTCCGGGTGCGGTGATGGAGGGATTGCCGGAATTGGAAAAATCGAGATGCTCGCCCAGGCCATCCACGGCCCCGACACCGATGACGTTGTCGTAGGCCGCCGGGTAGGAAAGGGAGGGGGCGCCGTTGTTCCCCGCGGAAGCCACGACGAGGACCCCGGCCTCGTTGGCATAGCGAATCGCCTGCTCGAGAAGAACGCTGCGTCCGCTGGAGCCGAGCGAGATGTTGATGATGTCGGCGCCGCCATCGGTCGCGGCGAGCACCGCCTGGGCGATCAGGAAAGTGTCCGAGGTGCCGTCGTCGCGGGCGATCCGGTAGTCGAGCACCCGGGCGTCGGGGGCCAGGCCGTCCTTGCCGGCGATCAGCGACGCAACGGCGGTGCCATGCCCGTTGATGGTCGAGCCGTCGGTGGGCAACTCGACGAGGTTCATGCTGGAAACCGCCTGGCCGAATGCGGAACCGCTCACCACCCCGGTGTCGAGGACGGCCACCACCACGCCCTTGCCCCAGGCGGTCCGGTCGCCGTCGGCACCGAGCCATCTCAGGTAGGTCTCCCCGAAGGCCACCGCGCCGGGCTGGATGCTGCCCTGCCCGGGGATCTCGGCGGGAAAGATGTAGCCGATCTCGTCGGATTCATCGAGCAGGCCGGCGAGGGCGCCGGGATCGTCCAGCCGCAGGCGCAGGGTGTTGAGCGCGTCGATCGATCCAATCACCGAGATGCCCGTGCCGTCGAGCGAGGCCAGGAAGCGGCGCATCGCCTCGGCACTCGAGAAGGTGACCGTGCGTTCGCCGTAGAGCGCTCCGGGGGGCGCATCGGTGCCGCGTGTCCGGTCCGGGCCGGACTCCCGTTCGCCCGACCTCGGAGGGAGCGGAGCCGGATCGTCGATGGACCGCGCCTGCCGGGCAGGAGCCGCTTCCCCGGTCTTTGGCTCCGGGGTCTTGCCCGCCTGATTTCCCAGATGACTGCCGAGAATGAGTCCGGCAGCCGTCACCAGGAGAATCAGGCCGATCGATTTCCAATGCCGCATCGCGGGAATAGAAACCCCGGACCCGGTGGATGGTAGCGAAAAATTCACCGCACCTTCGGTCCGTGCGGTAAGGGGAAGGTCCGGCCACAGGAAAGGGGGGGGCGAATCGAATCGGCTTGCGTGGGAAGGGCGATTGGTTCCAAGCAGGGGGCGCATGCGCGACTTCATCCGGCAGCCTGCGTTCAGCGAGGAGGACCTTGGCGTCCCCTTGCCGGATTCGCCGCATGCATGTTCGGTCTGCCTGCCGACCTGGTCCTCCGTCGTCGGCTACGAGGAAGGCCGGCAGAAGATCCTGCGCCGGCTCAAGGCGGGCTACCCGCGGTTCATTCGCAATCCGATCGTCGAACGCGTGACGCTGCGCGCGGCGGAGGAGCTTTGCGGCGACGGGGAGACGGCCTACCTGTTCCCGACCAAGAGCGCCGCCCAGCGGGCGCAGCGCTGGATCGAGCGGCGTTCGAAGCTGGCGGTGCGATCCTCGGGGTTCGATGGCTTTCAGGCGGTCATCGTCCCGCAGGCCGCGGCGACCGTGGCGTGGGAATACCAGCGGTTCACCGGGGAAATCATCAGCAGCCGGATGGCCGAGGATTGGCTGAACGGCGGGCTCCGGACCGGCTCCAAGCTCGGACTCTTGAAGCGCCGCCTGGCGAAGATCTACGGAACGGGCAGCGAGCAGGTCTCGGTGTTCGGCAACGGCATGGCGGCGATCACCGCCTTGCTGCGATCCCTGCCGGGCGTCGCCGAGGGCCGTCGCACGCTGCAGCTCGAATTTCCGTACGTCGACTCGCTCAAGCTCCAGGAACGCTTCGGGAACGGAGTTGTTTTTCTCAACGAGACGGAAGGGGAGTCGTTCGAAGAAGCGCTGCAGCGCATCGTCCGCGGCGAGTTCGCCGCGGTTTTCACCGAGGTGCCGACCAATCCGCTGCTGCGCTGTGTGGATCTGGAGCGGGTCTCCGTCGCCTGTCGCGAGGGCGGGACGCCTCTCATCGTCGACGACTCCGCCGTCGGCCCCCACAATGTCCGGGTCCTGCCGCTGGCCGACGCCGTGACCTTCAGCCTGACGAAGTGGCTTTCGGGAGTGGGCGACGTGATGGGGGGCGGCGTGGTGGTCCGCGAGGACTCGGAGTTTGCCGACGACCTGATCGCATCGCTCGACCGGGAGAGCACCGAGACCGGGCCGCTTTACCTTGGCGACGTCCAGGCGCTGCTGGCCAACATGAAGGGCTACCCGGCGAGGCTGAAGGGTGCCAACGACAGCGCCCGCGACCTGGCGGCGCTGCTGGCATCCCATCCGGCGGTGGCCGAGGTGTGGCATCCGTCCCGGACCACCACCGAGCGCTACGACCGCATCCGCCATCCCGACGGCGGTTACGGGGCTCTTCTTTCCTTCGCGCTCAAGTCCGCGCGGCGGGCACCGCGCGTCTTTGATGCGCTCGAGGTCACCAAGGGGCCGAGTTTCGGCACCCGGTTCACCCTGGCTTGTCCCTACACGCTGCTGGCGCACTACCGGGAGCTGGATTGGGCCGAAGGTTGCGGCGTGCCGCGGCATCTGATCCGGGTCTCGGTCGGTGAGGAGGATCCGAGGGAACTGCATCAGAGATTCGAGGATGCATTGCGGGTCGGTTGAGCCGGCAATTGAGCACATTTTGCTCAAATCCGGCATTGGAATGGCATCCAGGCAAAAAGGCTTGCCTGATCACGTCGATCCGCTGGAATTCGACCGACGTTAGCGTCGAAAGGCATTCGGTTTCAGCGAACTGGAGGAGTCTGGGGCGGTTTCGTTACCTCTACAGCCAGCATGAAACGCAAACCCAAGCTCGCCCTGCGGGTCAATCACGACAACCCCAACCACCACCTTTGGAACAACCGTGGAGTGTGGTGGTGCCACCTGACCGTTCACAAGCCCGACGCCACGGCTGAGCGCCTTCGTTTCTCGCTGAAAACCCGCGACGTCGAACAGGCCCGCGAGCGTCGCGACCGGATCTTCCAGCAGATTGCCGAGCACTACGAAATCGCCGCCTGAATCGGGCCGCGGATCTGGCCGGCCGCCTCTGGCATGGGCTGCGGTTCGGTTGGGGGAGCCAGCCCGACAGGCTCGGCTCTTGGCCGCGAGGCGGAAAGTCTTGCTCCGCTTCAAGGGGCGTCCCAACCTTTTCGGTGTCGCAACTCCCGCCACCTCGGGCCTGTAGCTCAGCGGTTAGAGCAGGGGACTCATAATCCCTTGGTCGCGGGTTCGAATCCCGCCGGGCCTACTTGAAGCGGTTGGAGCAGCCCCGACGCTGTCGGGGTTGGTCGCCGGTTCGAATCCGGCCGGGCCTACTTTTTCGACACCACGGCGTAGAAGGCACCCACTTCGCCGCCCTTCCGGGTGAGGAAGACCGGGGCCAGCCGGTGGGAGCCGGCCGGAAGCTCGGTGGTGAAGGTGATCGCGGTGTCGTCGCCGGAGACGGGCTTGCGGGCGAGATCCCGGCCGTCGAGGCGGAGGACGGCCTCGACCGCCGGAACGGCGACTCCCGGGTGGGAGCGGTAGGCTTTTGAGGCACCGGGGACATTTCCGCCCGGGGGCAGCGGGGCCGTGATGGGGTGGCCGGCCTCCTGCGGCCAGCGCGAAACGGTGATCTCGTAGGTGCCGGCCGTGACCACCTTCACCGCCCAGTGGCTTTCGTGACGAAGTGTCGGGGAATCCTCCTGAAGCAGGTTTCCGGCACGTCGGATCTGGCCCTGGTTCCACGGCGGCGGGTTCTTTCCGATCCAATCGTGGCAGGTCAGGGTGACGGTTTCGTGGCCGGGTTGGCCGAGGTGAAGCTCGGTGGTCCTGGAAAAGGTCGGCTCCAGTTCCGCCCACCACTTTTCGTAGAACGCGCGCATCCGGGCGACCTGGTCGGGGTGCTGGTCGGCGACGTCGGTCTTCTGGCCCGGGTCGGCCTCGATCTCGTAAAGTTCCTCTCCATTCACGAGGCGCCAGCGGCGGCTCATCACCGCCGACTTGCGCCACTTAATGGGGTCCACGACACGCTGGGAATCGGTGACGAGCATCCGGTCGGCCCAGTCAACGTCGGTCATGGGATCGAGCAGGGCCCGCAGGGACACGCCATCGAACTTCAGGTCGTCGGGCTTCGAGGATCCGGTGAGGTCCAGCAGGGTGGGGACGATGTCGACGGCGTGGGCGATCTCCTTCACGGGGTTCTTCCGATCCATGCCTCCGGCCGGCCAGTGAAGGAAGAAGGGGACCCGGTGGCCGCCATCGTATTCGGAGCCCTTGGCCCCGCGCATGCCCGCGTTGAAGACCTTGGCGCCGCCGGCCGTGCCGTTGTCGGTGGTGAAGATGAAGATCGTGTTGTCCGCCACGCCAAGTTCCCGGAGGAGGCTCCGGGTCTTCCCGAGGTTTTCATCGATGTTCGTGATCATCCCGAAAAAGGCGGCGATGCCCGCCGGTTGGTCCTTGTAGAGGTCCATGTATTTCTGCGGGCAGTGGAGCGGCCCGTGGGGGGCATTGGTGGCGATGTAGGCAAAGAAGGGCTTCTTCGCGGCCACGCACTTGCGGATGAAGGCGTGGCCGGCCTCGAAGAAGACATCGGTGCAGAAGCCCTTGGCGGGGACGGCTTCGCCGTTGTGGAAGTAGTGGCCGTCGAAATAGGAATTGTCCCAGTAGTCGGGGGTCTGGCCGACACCGCCGCCGCCGTGCCGGTAGACCTCGGTGAAGCCCCGGTCTTCGGGGCGGTAGGGGTAGTTGTCGCCCAGGTGCCACTTGCCGAACATGCCGGTTTCGTAGCCGTTGTCCTTCAGGAGCTGCCCGAGGGTGATCTCGTCGGCCCGCAGCATCGAGCGGCCCATGATGGTGTGCCAGACACCCGTGCGGTTGGTCCAGTGGCCGGTCAGCAGCGCGGCTCTTGTCGGTGAGCAGGTGGGAGCGACATGGTAGTCGTCGAGCGTCGAGGACTCCGCCGCAAGCGCGTCCATGTGCGGGGTCTTGATGACCGGGTTGCCGGTGCATCCGAGGTCGCCGTAGCCCTGGTCGTCGGTGATGATGAGCACGATGTTGGGCTTTTCGGCGGCGTCCAGGCTGAGGCAGGTGAGGGCTAGGGCAAGGCCAAGGACGGGTTTCATGCGGAGAAAGGAACCACGAATGGACGCGAAAGGACACGAATTTGGTTTCTGAATCTCCTGGGTCGCCGGCGAAAGCTTCGGGGCGGTAGGAGGGTAGGGATTGAGATGATGAAACCGGCGACGATGAGGGCGATGCTGCTGGGGACGCTTGCGGGGATGGGTGCCGCGGTTGCGGACGACACTTTGACCACGGATGCCCTCGAAACGTACGTCGCCCGCTTCAATGCCGACGACGAGGAGATGTATGCGAACATCCCCAACAAGGAGGCCCTCGCCTTTCTCAAGGACAACATCCCGCTCTTCGAGTGCCCGGACAAGCACTTCGAGCGGACCTTCTACTTCCGGTGGTGGACCTACCGCAAGCACGTGAAGTCCACGCCCGACGGCTACGTGATCACCGAGTTCCTTCCGAAGGTCAGCTGGTCGCGGAAACACAACACCATCAACTGTCCGGCGGCCCACCATTTCTATGAAGGGCGCTGGCTGCGCAATCCGGAGTATCTCGATGACTACGCGGTCTTCTGGTTGCGCAAGGGGGGCAAGCCGCGGCAGTACAGCTTCTGGATCGCGGATGCCTATCATGCGCGCCACCTCGCGACGCCGAACCGGGAGTTGCTCGTCGACCTGCTGCCCGACCTGGTGGAGAACTACGAAGCCTGGGAGGCCGGCTGGGATTGGGGCGCCCATCGCATCGGGCGGCACGAGAACGGGATGTTCTACACGATCGACGACCGGGACGGGGGAGAGATGTCCATCGGCGGGCACGGCTACCGCCCGACGCTCAACAGTTTCATGTATGGCGACGCCAGGGCCATCGCGGCCATTTCACGCATGGCGGGCGAGGGCGAGCAGGCCGCGCGCTTCGAGGAGAAGGCGGCCACCATCAAGCGTCTGGTCCAGGAGAAGCTGTGGGACGAGGATGCCCGGTTCTTCAAGATTCTGCCGAAGGAGGGAGCGCCGCTGGGCGGCGTCAGGGAACTCTACGGCTACACCCCGTGGTATTTCAATCTGCCGGACCCGGGCTACGAAGCCGGGTGGAAGCAGTTGATGGATCCCCGGGGGTTCCACGCTCCCTACGGGCCGACTTTCGCCGAGCAAAGGCATCCGGAGTTCGTGATTTCCTATGAGGGTCACGAATGCCAGTGGAACGGACCGAGTTGGCCGCTGGCGACCTGCAGCGTGCTCACGGCGATGGCCAATGTGCTCAACAACTACGAGCAGGACGTCATCGATCGGCGGGACTACTTCGAGGCCCTCGGCATCTACACGCGGTCCCATCTGCGTACCCGCGAGGATGGGAAGGTGGTTCCGTGGATCGACGAGAACCTCAACCCCTTCACCGGCGACTGGATCTCGCGCACCCGGCTGGAATCATGGAAGAATGGAACGTGGGACAAGGGCAAGGGTGGCAAGGAGCGCGGCAAGGACTACAATCACTCGACCTACAACGACCTGATCATCACCGGCCTGGTCGGATTGCGGCCGCGCGCGGACGACATCGTCGTCGTGAACCCGCTTCTTCCCGAGGGCACCTGGGACTCCTTCTGCCTCGACCGGGTGCCCTACCACGGGCACTTGCTCACCATCATCTGGGACAAGGCCGGCGGGAAATACGGCCGGGGCAAGGGCCTGGTCGTGCTCGCCGACGGCAAGGAGATCGCCAGGTCCGAGCGGCTGACAAGGACGACCGGCAAACTTCCGTGATGGACGGCAGCGAGGGCGCCTGCAGCTATCTTGTTACCTGATAGACGGCTTCGCCGTGGTGCGGTTTGATCGGCCAATCGTCGGTCCGGAAGGGAAAGGCGGGAAGTTCACGGCTGTTCATCAGGGAGCCTATCGGCAGGTTCGAAACCGCGTAGCGAACGGCCACCGGCTCGGTGACGTCCGCGGACCAGACCTCGACGGATGGATTGTCGCCATTGGCGTCGACCACCCGGGCCTCGGCGTGATGAAACTCCCGGTCGGCTCCGGCGATGTGGAAGCCGCGCACGTCGGCCTTGTCGAGACGCAGGCCCTGCGCGCCGTCCTTCTCGAACACGACCTTGATCCGTCCGTCGCCCTTCTCCATGGCCCGATAAACCGGGCCATGCCAGTCGAGCGGCAGCTTCGGATTGGTCGCGTCCTTGGCGCCGTAGACCTGCGACAGCGCCCAGCGGGCGGAGCGCTCGCCGACCGGCATCTTGCGGCGCGGGTGGATGTTGGCGTCGCTGTTGGCGTCGAAGCTGACGACCAACCCGGTGTTCGGAGTGCTCCGCCAGGTGTTGAACTGGATCTCCCGGACCACGTTGGTGTGGTGGTTCATGTCGTAGGTCATCGACCGGCGGGTGCTCCATCCGGCGATCTGGATGATGCCGAAGGGCAGATCGTCATCCCCGAAAAGCCGCCGCCAGTCGGCGATCACCGCCGGGAAGGTCTCCTGGAAGGGGACCCAGGTTTCCCCGAAGGAGTTGTTCTCGCCCTGATAGAAGAGCGCGCCGCGGATCGGGAGACCGGCCAGCGGCATGATCATCGCGTTGAGCGGGCCCGCGGGGATGCGGCCCGTCGCCGGGTCACCGTAGTTCTTGAAGTTGGGCTTTCCTGGAGCCTTCTCGCCTGCAGCCTTGGCCTTGGCGGCAGCTTGTTCCCATGCGGCGAGATCGGCTTCGTAGCGCTTCTTCGCTCCCTCGATGCCACCGCCCTCGATCCAGTCGGCGCGCTTCTGTTCGTATTCCTCGATGAAGGGTTTCATGGTCGGCAGCGTGTCGAGGGTCTCCCGGGTCACCCAGTGCTGGGCCATCGTTCCGCCCCACGCGGCGTTGATCAGTCCGACGGGGACGCCGAGGTTCCGGTGCAGGCGGCGGCCGAAGTAGTACGCCACCCCTGAGCAGTCGCCGGCGGTTTCCGGCGTGCAGGCCTGCCAGATCCCGGCGGTATCGCTCACCGGAATGTCGGTGCGGGGCTCGGGGACGCCCTCGGGTTCGATGCGGAAGTAGCGGAGGCCCGGGTAGTCGGCGGCGGGGAGCTCGAGGTCGGCATCGCGGCTGCTGCGGAGCCGCCATTCCATGTTGCTCTGGCCGCCGCAGAGCCAGACGTCGCCGATGAGCACGTCTTCGATTTTCACCCTCGTGGATCCGGAGGCCACGACGAGGACCTGGCCGGTGGCGTTCGCGGGCAGAGGATCGAGGACGACATCCCAGCGATCGTCCGCGATGCGGGTGGTGACTGACTGCCCGGCGAAGGTGACGGAAACCTCGGAGTCCTTGGGACCCCAGCCCCAGATTTTCAGGGGCTGGTCCCGCTGCAGCACCATGCCGTTGCTGAAAAAACTTGGAAGATCCAGGGCGTCGGCGGCCAGCCCCGGCAGCGCGAGGGAGAGGGAGGCGGCGATCGGGGTGAGTCGGCGGATGAGGGGTGTCATGGACATGGTGTGGGGGGAGTCATACGGCCCGGGGACGTGACGGCTATCTTGATCCGGATTCAGCGGGTTTCTCGCTGGATGGTGAAGCTCACCGGGGAATCAAGGTACTGTGCGGTTTCGGGCATCTGCTGGATGCGGCGGACGACATCCATGCCCCGGGTGACCTGGCCGAACACCGCAAAGCCCTGTCCGTCCGGGTTGCGTCGCCCGCCGAAGTCGAGCTCGGGCTGGGGACCGATGCAGATCGAGAACTCGGTGTTGGCGGTTCCCGGCTCCATTCGCGCCAGCGAGAGTGAACCATCGCGGTGGGTGAGGCCGGTGACGGCGGTTGTTTCGTGGGGGATGTAGGGGACCCCGGTGTCTCCGGTCTCGCGGTCCACGCCGCCCTGCACGACCTCGATCTTCACCTCGTTCTCGGGCTGGTTGTCCATCCGCACGACCCGGTAGAAGGCCGCGCGACCGTCTCGATACACTCCGGCATCGACGTTGCGCAGGAATGCCTGCGCCGAGATCGGGGCCTCGTCGATAAAGACCTCGGCCTCGATCCTGCCCAGGGGCGTGGTGATGGTGATCTGCGGCGACCTCGATGAAGCACAGGAAACCAGTCCCAGCCCGGCAATGCCGGCGAGCACGAGGACACACCATCGGATCCGCTTGCCCTTCATGGCCTGAGGATGGACCACAAGGCTCCCCGAATGCACGGATCTTCCTCCGCCCCCGGCAGGCGCGTCGCCACGCCGGTTTCAGCGGGCCGGGGGTGTTTCCGTCTGCCGTTCGATGCGGAACTGCTCGAGCGTCTCCTGCAGGCCCTCGACGAACTTGCTGCCCGCGTCCCCGGCATCCTTGGGCAGGCGGACCGTGACGATGAGATGGTGGTTCGGCTCGAGGGGAGGTGCCACGTAGTGTAGGTGCTCGATGAACGGCCCCCGATCGATCGCGCCCTCGGCACGGGCGTAGGGAGTGTCACTGAGAGCACCCTCCAGCACCGCGATGTCGCACCAAACCCCGCCGGCCAGCGGGCCGCGCACGGCGACACGAGGCGGCTTCGGGTTCATGGCGATCGCCGGCAGGACATGGACTGCCGTCAGGTGCTCGAAATGGATGACATCCTCAAAGGCGTGGGTCCGTGCTTCCGGATAGTGCTTTTCCACGTAAAGGCCGACGAGTCGCGCACTGGAGGAAAGGACATTGATGCCCTGCGGTACCGAATAGGAACGCTGGGCGGACGCGGGGCTGACGGGAATCAAGACGAGGCCGAAGGTTAGAAGCAGGATGAGCCTGGGGTTCATGACGGATGGTCGCGGGTGGTGATCAGCGACGAGGCTAGCACAGAAGAAGCCCCTGCGAGGGTAAAGAATCCGTAAACACGAATCCGGGGCACTACGCCTGCGAGCCGCGTCTCAATGCCATCGCCATCTTCTCGCTCGACGCGTAGCACACCCCCCGGTGGTTCATGAAGGTCGAGTCGGGGCGATTGAGGTCGAGTGGCCTTCCCTCGAAGTCGCGGGCGTGGAGCCCCGCCTCTGCGAACAGGCAGGCCGTCGCCGCGAAGTCCCAGAGTGAGCCTCCGCCTTGCTTCAGCTTGGGTTTCTTGAAATAGCAGGCGGGTCCGTCCGTGAGAACGTGGCACGCATTGAGAACACCGCCCGCCCCTTCGATGACCTCCACTCCGGGAAACCCTTCCCGGTCGGCGGCCGTGCGAACCTCGTCGATCAGGCCCTCGCGATCCGGGTGGCCGGGGAAGGTGCAGTCACAGAAGAACTTCAGCGGACCATGCTCGCGCGCGGACGGCTGGAAGGCCTTTCCGTCGATCTCCACGCCGGCCCCGCTGACTGCGCGGTAGAGTTTCCCGGCGACCGGATCAAAGACGATTCCGATCAGCGGCTTGCCATCGCGACGGACGAGGGCGATGGAGACCGAATATCCCGGGATGCCGCGGGTGAAGGGAAGGGTGCCGTCGAGGGGGTCGATGCACCAGAAGTGGTCCTTCTCAAGGCGCTGCCGGTCGTCCTCGCGTTCTTCGGTGAGCACGGCGAGATCGTGTCGGGCGATCGTCGGCTCGAGGATCCGGAGGATCGTTTCCTCACTCCTTTCGTCGACCTCGGTCACCACCTGTGAGGCGAGGCCGCTGCCGGCATCCTTCTCCCGCACCGCCACTTCGTGGTGGCGGTAGCTGGCAATGAGCGCTCCCGCCTCGGTTGCCGCGAGGCAGGCCTGAGCGGCAAGTTCGTGCAGTTGTTCGGGCGTGAGGTTCATGGTTCTCGATTCGCTTGATCTTACTCCCCGATTTCGGCCAGCACCTGCCGGGCCAGTCGCTCGCTGTAGGAGTGGAGCTTCCAGTGACCGGGGCTCCAGCCTTTCAGAAAGCGGTGGAAGTCGGTCCAGGCGATCGGGAAGAGTTCCCGCCATTCCGCTTCGACCGCACCGGCATCGTTGTCCGAGCCCCGCGCCACGAGTGCCGCGCGCAATTGGGCGAAGTAGAAATCCAGCAGCGCGGGAACCTGTGCTTCGCAGGCCTCGTCGCGAAAGCAACTGCCGATGAAGTAGGCCACGTCCTTCATCCCACAGCCGCGCCCGACGTACTGGAAATCGACCGCCGCCACCGAAGTGCCATCCTGGGAAAAGCAGAAGTTCGCCAGTTTTGCATCGCCATGGACCAGGGTCTGGAAGGCGCTTTGCTTGAGCCTGGCATCGATCGCCCCCGCGGCCCGCCACAGCGCCGGGTCCCCGGCCCTGAGTTCCTCCAGCTCATCCGGGCGTGTCTCCAGATGCCAGTAGGTGCCGCACTCCCACAGTCCCTCGCCCGGGTTGCCGAGAAAGGTCGCGTGGAATTGCGCCAGCCATGCGAGACAGGCCCGCACCTCGCCGGAGTCGACCGTCGTCCGGCGTCCGGGGAAGCCCGCCGCGTCGAGGTCTTCGAGCAGCAGCAGGATCTCCTCGTCCTGCCGCTCCATCGCCAGGCACTCCGGCACGCGGCACCGGTCATCGCAGAGCCCGGCGTAGTCGCTGTACCACACCGACTCGACCTGGTAGGATCGCAGCTTGCGCCGATGCGACCGGTCCGTGTTCCACCCCCGAGGATGGTCGGCTGCGGTGGGTGGGGAGATGTGTTTCACGATCAGGCTTTCCCGATCGCTCCCCTCGAGTCCGTATCGCCGGATCGCCCCGTAGCCGCTCCACAGGCGTTGCACCACGTCGAGTTCCCGACAACGGGTCGCTCCCGTCGCCTTGGCGATGCGTGTCTCTTCCTCAATGGCCATCGAGCGCCGGACCCTGTCGGAAAGGTCCCGGATGGTCCAGTGGCGAAGGATCCGTTCAGGCCCTGGCTCCCCCCGACTTCCTCGCGGCCCCCTTCTTCACCCGGACAAGGAAGGTGGTGCGCTCGCCGTCCTTGCGGGTCTTCACCTCGAACAGGTCGATGGCCGCGAAGAGGTCGCTGAGCTTGCGGTAGCCGTAGGTCCGGTGGTCGAAGGGACCCTGGTTGTTGATGTGGGAGCCCACCGGGCCGAGGCGCGCCCAGCCGTCTTCGTCCTGCACGGCCTGGACCGCCGTCCGCAGGGTGTTCATGAGCTTGCTGTTCCCCTTCAGCTCGTTCGTGGAGTTGCTCTTCTGGGAGGCGGTCTTCTTGGTCCTCGTCTTCTCGTCGAGGTAGAGGAAATGGGTGCAGCTGTTGACGAAGGGCTCGGGGGTCTTGCGGCTGCCGAAGCCGATCACGCGCTTTCCCTCCGCCCGCAGGCGCAGGCACAGCGGCGTGAAGTCACAATCCGACGACACCAGGCAGAAGGTCTGCACGTCCTTGGTGTAGAGGATGTCCATCGCCTCGATGAGCAGGGCCATGTCGGTGGCGTTCTTGCCCTTCACGATGTCGAAGTGCTGCACCGGCTGGATCGCATACTCGTGGAGCACCTTCTCCCAGCCCGCGAGCCCCTTCTTCTTCCAGTTTCCGTAGGCCTTGCGGATGTTGACCACGCCGTGCGAGGCGAGTTCGGAGATGATGAAGTCGATCTTCGAGGAGGGCGCGTTGTCGGCATCGACCAGCAGGGCGATGCTGGCGTTGGGGCTGTCGGAATCCTGCATGAACGGACCATGCCGGCTCACGGCATCCGCGAAAATGCAAAACGAGGCCGGGGTGCCGCCACGTGGATCCCGGAAAGGGGTCACGCGAGGACGGCGAAACAGCATCCATACCACAGGCAGAGGCAGAGGATGATCTGGCCGAGGAAGTAACCGATGGCGGTGAGGACCAGCGTGCGCCCGTGGTAGCGGACACGCCAGGCGAGGATGAAGAAGACCAGGCAGGTGATGATGGCAATCAGGCCGACGGGCAGCATCAGGAGGATCTCCATGCCGTAGTTGTGGCTGTCCCGGAAAGCCACCGAGAGGATGATGGTGCCGAGGATCGTGATCCCCGGCGGAATGCCGAGGGAGGCCCAGAGTCTGCCCCTCGGGACCTCGGGCGGGGGTGCGGGAATTTCAGGAACCTCGTCCATGCGCGTGGCCCGAGTCTGCCGGAAGTCGGGGATGGCGGACAGGAGATTTCCGGCCTCCCCTTGCACCCGGGCGGCTTCACTGCGAGGGTGGCGTGATATGAATGCACTCATCATCCTCGCCGACCTCGGCCGCATGAAGGCCTACCGCATCACCCGCGACGAACTCGAGCCCGGCACCTCCCCCGTCTTCGCGAACGTGGCCGACGTCGATCTCGCGAACCAGCACAGCAAGGTCTCCGAGCGGGTGACCGACAAGGCGGGCCGCTTCGCCTACGGGTCCGGGAGCAAGTCGGTGGGCGAACGGCAGTCCGAGCAGGACGAAGCCGAAGCCCGCCAGCTCAACGGCATCGCCGGGGCGATCCGGCGAGCGGCCGGCACGGGCAGGGAGGACATCTACCTCGCCGCGCCCAAGGAAATCATCGCCGACCTCCTTGACGAGCTGGGCACCGGTGTCGGCCGGCGTGTCCGCAAGCAGCTATCCCTCAATCTGGTCAAGGCCCCCAAGCTCGACCTGCTCGAGCGATTCGGGATCAGGTGAGGCCGGCACCCGCTCAATCCTCCACCGCCTCGGCGAAGTCGCAGAGGAAATCGACGACCTCCTCGAATTTCAGCCGGGTCGCGTCGTCGGCGATCAAACCCAGTTTTGCGTACGCGATGGTGCCGTCGCCGACGTAAACGGAACCCTTCAAGCTCTTCAGGTTCCCGGCCAGCCAGGTGCGCCGATCATCGGTCAGGACCTCCTCGAGCGTCTTGGGTTCATTGGTCCGGACGTCGACGGCCTGGTCAAAGGTTGCCTCTCCGCTCTTCCAGCGGTCCTGCCCGCGGCTGTCGCGCTGACGCAGGCCCCCGAGCAGTCCGCTCGGGGCCATCTGCGCCTTGAGCTGCCGGTTCCTGAGTTCCAGCTTCACCACGCTCTCGATCTGCCGCGTGCCCTTGAGTCCCTTTCCCGGGGCCGAGAACGAAAGCTCACGCCCGCGGTAGCGGCCGTAGAGCGACGGGTCCGGACGGACGAACCCGGCCATCTTCGCCGGTGGCTGGTCGAGTTCGAGACCGAAGCGTTCGGACAGCAGACGGTACTGGTTCGCAATCCTTGCCGACGAGAACCTGAGAATGATCCAGAAGATCCCCAGGCACGCGGCCAGCGGAAGGAGCAGCAGAAGGAGTTCGGGTCCCATGCCGTGAACCAATCGACCCGACTCCGGAAGCGCGAGTTCTTTTTCGCTGCGTCATCGGGATGCGGATGCGGACAGGGAGCCCGGCAATGCCCCCGGGACCTGGCGTGGTGATCGCGAATCCCTAATCGACCAGGTCCTCAAGCACCCGGCCGAAACCGTGGAGCCGGTATTTCCGGCAGGTTTCACGAATGGCATCGAGATCCACATCGGGGTTGCGGCGCAGGAGTTCGGACTCGCCGAGGATCGCTGCGATGTGTTCCGCAACCCTCAAGTTGGCAGGCGCGTCCGGCATGGCTCACTTTTCAGTGGAGGGCGGCAACGCTTTCCCGGGGTGGATCCAGGAGAAGCGCTCGCGCAGGGTCAGGGCGGCGGTGATGCGTTCCTCGACCGTCATGCGGGAGATCCGTTCGATCTCCGCCCGCAATGCAGCTTCCGCGCTCGCACTGCGGCTTGGACGGTGGCCTGCCGTGGCTCGCTCGCACATGACCGGAAAGTCGCAGATCCGCATCACCGGTGCAAGTCGTGATCCACGGGCAGCAACGTCGTGCATTCAGCCTGCTTCCCCCCGGCAATCCTGTGGCGGCTTTTCGGGCGACAGCCCGGGGAAGCGGGTGCAGGGTCGGCGCATGCCGAACGCACTTGCGAACGAAACTTCTCCCTACCTGCTGCAGCACCGGGACAATCCGGTGAACTGGGTGCCGTGGTCGGATGCCGCCTTCGAGGAGGCTCGGCGGCGCGACGTGCCGGTGTTCCTGTCGGTCGGCTACTCGACCTGCCACTGGTGCCACGTGATGGAGCACGAGAGCTTCGAGAACGAGACGGTGGCCGCGGTGATGAACCGGCACTTCGTGTGCGTGAAGGTCGACCGCGAGGAGCGTCCGGACATCGACGCGACCTACATGGCCTTCGTCCAGGCCACGACGGGCCAGGGTGGATGGCCGATGAGCGTGTGGTTGACGCCCGACGGCGAGCCGGTCTTCGGCGGCACCTACTTCCCGCCCGGCGACCGCGGGGGACGGCCGGGATTCACCCGGGTCTGTGAGGAGCTGGGGCGGCTGTGGAAGGAGGACCGGGCGCGGATTGAGGAAAGCGCGGGCAGGATGATGAATCATCTGCGGAAGGAAAGTACGGTGGATGCCGTGGTTCAGGGATTGCCGGGGGAGAAGGTGTTCGGGGATTTTGTCGACCGCTGCGAGTCGATGTTCGATCCCGAGTGGGGTGGCTGGGGCGGGGCTCCGAAGTTTCCCCGGCCGGTGGTGCCCCGGCTGCTGCTGCAGTTGGCGGACCGCTTCGGCGCGGGGTCCGACGAGGGCGGGGCCTGCCTGCAGATGGTCGAGCGGACCCTGAAGTTGATGGCGGCAGGTGGCATGCACGACCAGCTGGGCGGGGGATTTCACCGCTACTCGGTGGACCGCTACTGGCACGTGCCGCACTACGAGAAGATGCTCTACGACCAGGCGCAGCTGGCCTTGTTGTATCTCGAAGCCTGGCAGGCGACGGGTTCGGCGGAGTGGCGCGAGGTGGCGGAGGGCGTTTTCACATACCTGCTGCGCGACATGCGGGATTCCGGCGGGGCGTTTCATGCGGCCGAGGACGCGGACTCGGTCGAGGGGGATGCGCTGCAGCCGCCCGAATCTCCGAAGATCGAGGGAGCCTACTGGACATGGAGGGGGGCGGAGATCCACGAACTTCTGGAACCACGGGCGGCGGCCTTGTTCTGCACGGCGTACGGCGTGACGGAGGAGGGAAATGCCCGGCCCGAGAGTGACCCCCACGGCGAGTTGGAGGGACGCAACACCTTGTATCGTGCCGCCAGCGACGAGGTGCTTGCCGGGCGCTTCGAGATGGAGGTGGGGGAGGTCAGGGAATCCCTGGCGGCATCCGCCGGGCTTCTTCTCAAGCGGCGGTCGGGCCGACATCGGCCGCATCGCGACGACAAGATCATCAGTGCGTGGAACGGCCTGCTCATCGCGGCGTTGGCTCGGGGGGCTCGCCTGCTGGACCGGACCGACTTGAAGGATGCGGCTGCCGATGCGGCGGGATTTCTGAAAAGGGAGCTTTGGAGCGACGAGGATGGGCTCGCGAGGTCGTGGCGGGGCACGCGGGGGGATGCGGCCGGTTTCGCGATCGATCATGCCTGCGTGATCCGTGGTCTCATCGAGCTCGGTGCGCTGGATGCGGGATGGTTGGACTGGGCCCTCAAGCTTCAGCGCGAAATGGACGAGCGGTTCTGGGACCCGGAGCGGGTCGGCTACGTGATGCGCGCCGAACTCGAGGGGCGGGAGCTGATGACCGTGCTCGAGGACTACGACGGAGCGGAGCCGGCTGCGACTCACGTTGCGGCGGATAATCTCCTCGATCTGGCGGCACTGACCGGCGACGACGGCTACGCCAAGCGGGCCGAAGCGATCGTGCGGGCCGGTTCACGCAGGATGGAAACGCAGGGCTTCGCCTGTCCGGTGCTGATCGGAGCGTATGACCGCCTCCTGCGCGGGGTGGTGAAGATGGACGTTCGCGGCGAGTTGCCGGAGAGCATCAGGGAGAAGGCACGGCGAACCTTCATGCCTCGCTCCGTGTGGGTGCGCTCGGAGGGGCCGGGTGAGGTGGTGGCCTGTGAAGGTGAAGCCTGCCGACCGTGGCCTGTATAGAACCGCGTCGCACGGTCCTTCTTTGCGATCAGCTGCGGCGTTGTTCGCGGATCAGGCGGACGACCAGCGAGGTCCAGCCGGTCTGGTGCGAGGCACCGAGGCCTTCCCCGGTTTCCGCGTGGAAGTACTCGTGGAAGAGCAGGAGGTTCTTCCAGTCATCCTTTTCCGCGTAGCGGGTGGCGTCGCCGAAGCACGGGCGCTGGTTGTTCGCACCGGGCTTGAAGAGGTTCATCAGGCGCTCGGAGAGGTCGGCCGCGATCTCGCGCAGGTTGCACCTTTTTCCGGATCCCTTCGGATACTCGATGGTGAAGTCGTCGCCGTAGTAGTAGTGGTAGCGCTGGAGGGCCTCGATGATGAGGTAGTTGGTCGGGAACCAGATCGGGCCGCGCCAGTTCGAGTTGCCGCCGAACATGTCGGTATCCGACTCGCCCGGGGTGTAGCGGACCTCGTTGCGGCGGCCCCCGCATTCGAAGACGAAGGGTTCCTTCTCGTGGGCCTTGGAAAGCGAGCGGATGCCGAAGTCGGAGAGAAACTCGTCGGGGTCGACGAGCCTTTCGAGGCACTTGCGGAGACGTTCCTCGGTGGGGATCGCGAGCAGGCAGCGTCCGGGATTCTTGGCACCTTCGTAGCGCTTGACGTTGAGGTAGCGAACGAGCTCGGGGCGCTTGGCGAGAAACCAGTCCACGCGGTGCTTGAAGTCGGGAAGCATCTCGAAGTGCTTCTGCTTGAGCACGGTGGTCGCGCAAAGCGGCAGCAGGCCCACCAGCGAGCGGGTCCGCAGGGGCTGCGGCTCGCTGCCATCGTCGAAGATCAACTGATCGTAGTAGAAGCCGTCCTGCTCGTCCCACAGGCCGGTTTCGTCGAGCGAGTTGATCGCGTCGGTGATGCTGACGAAGTGCTCGAAGAACTTCGAGGCGATGTCCTCGTAGGCGCGGTTGTGTTCCGCGAGTTCGAGGGCCATGGTGAGCATGGTGAGACAGTATCCCCCCATCCATGCGGTGCCGTCGGCCTGATAGAGCTTGGAGCCGTCGGGCAGCGCGTGGGAGCGGTCGAAGACGCCGATGTTGTCGAGCCCGAGAAAGCCGCCGCCGAAGACGTGGTTGCCGTCGGCGTCCTTGCGGTTGACCCACCAGGTGAAGTTGAGCAGCAGCTTCTGGAAGCAGCGCTCGAGGAAGATGAGGTCGCGGCTGCCCTTCGGGTCGGCGATCTTGTAAACCCGCCACACGGCCCAGGCGTGGACCGGAGGATTGACGTCCGAGAAGTTCCACTCGTAGGCGGGAAGCTGTCCGTTGGGGTGCATGTACCACTCGCGGAGCAGCAGCAGCATCTGGTGTTTCGCGAAGGACGGGTCGATCTTCGCGAAGGGAATCATGTGGAAGGCCGTGTCCCATGCGGCGAACCAAGGGTACTCCCACTTGTCGGGCATCGAAAGGATGTCGCGGGCATGGAAGTGATGCCAGTCGTGATTGCGGCCCTTGAGTCGCTCCTTCGGCGGCGGCGGCGCGTTCTCGTCGCCTTCCAGCCATTCGTCGATGGCGTAGTAGTAGAACTGCTTGGTCCACAGCAGGCCCGCGTAGCCCTGGCGTGAAATCCGGCGCTCTTCCTCGTCGACGGCGGGCGGGATGGTCCGCGCGTAAAACTCGTCCGCTTCCGAAATCCGCGCGGCGAAGGTTTCATCATACTGATCGAAGGCGGCGATGGCGGAGTCGACCTGATGGAGCCGGCAGCGGACGGTCACCGATTCACCGGGGGGGATGGAGAACCTGAAGTGCGGCGCCGCCTTGGTCCCGATGCGGCGCGGGGCGACCGCGCCCTTCTCGCCATCGACCAGATGCCGGTGGAAGGCGTCCTTGGTGTATTTCCCCTGGGGGTCGATGCCGAAGACCGCCGGGTGGTTGGTTTCGTTCTCGGTGAAGAGCCAGCGCCCGGCCCTTGCGTCGGGCGAGTCGGCGTGGAAACGGTAGTTGCCCAGCTTCGGGTGGTGGACCAGCAGCCCGCCGTCGTCATACTGCAGCGTCGGTTTGGCGACCGGTTCCTCGCGCGTCCCCTTCCATGACCAGACGTTGCGGAACCACAACTGGGGCAGCAGGTGGAGATCGGCCTTCTCGGGGCCGTGGTTGGTCACGGTGATCTTCCACAGGATGTCGTTGGGGGTGCGCTTGGCGACCTCCTGGAGCACATCGAAGTAGCGGCCGTCATCGAACACCCCGAGCTCGGCGAGTTCGAGTTCGGGCTCCTCTCGCGACCGGCGGAGCGCCTCGTGCTGCAGCCGGGAATAGGGAAACTCGCACTGCGGGTACTTGTAGAGCGCCTTGGTGTAGGAATGGGTCGGCGTCGAATCGAGGTAGTAGTAGCATTCCTTGACGTCTTCCCCGTGGTTTCCCTCGTGGCCGCCGAGGCCGAAAAGCCGCTCCTTGAGAATGGGATCCCGCCCGTTCCACAGGACGGGGGAGAAGCACAGCAGGCTTTCGTTGTCGCTCCATCCCTGCAGACCGTCCTCGCCCCAGCGGTAGGCGCGCATGCGGGCGTGATCGTGCGGGAAGGCCCCCCAGCTGAAGCCGCTGGCGGAGTAGTCTTCGCGCACGGTGCCCCACTGGCGCTCGCTGAGGTACGGGCCCCACTGCCGCCAGGGCGAGTCGGCCATGACGGATTCGGCGAGGCGTTGGTGTTCGTTGCTCATGCGGTCGAGGGGCAATGGAGCATGAATGCGGCCAACTGGCCAGTGTCGTGACGGGTGACCGGAAGTGCCGGTTCGGAACACGAAAAACCCGCTACCCGGGCCGGGCAGCGGGATGATTTCAGAGGCTTCGCCCGAGCTTAGCTCGACGGGGGAAGAATGACCGCGTCGACCACGTGGATCACGCCGTTGGTGGTGTCGATGTCGGTCTTCACGACCTTGGCACCGCCGACATAGAGGCCGTCGTCCTTCTTCTCGATGGTCACCTTGTCACCGTTGAGCGTCTCCGCCTCGGTGAGGGTGACCGCCGTCTCGGCCATGACCTTGCCGCTGACGACATGGTACTTCAGGATGGCGACCAGCTTGTCCTTGTTCTCCGGCTTGAGAAGCGTCTCAAGCGTGCCGTCGGGCAACTTGGAGAAGGCTTCGTCGGTCGGGGCGAATACCGTGAACGGTCCGTCCCCCTTGAGGGCGTCGACCAGGCCGCCGGCGGTCAGTGCCTTGGCAAGGGTCTCAAACGATCCTGCGGCGACGGCGGTGTCGACGATGTCTTTCTTCTCCGCGCCCTGAGCCGGGATTGCGAGGGCGGTGACGGCGAAGGCGCCCATGATGGCTTTCAGTGTGTTCTTCATTATGTTTTGTGGTTTGTGTTTGGATTGGAGGGCTGTCCGAGCCCGTCCTGTTGTTTTCGTGGACGGCGGAACAGATTCGCGGTCTGTCGGCGCGCATCCGAAAATCGATCGTTCGGCGAATTTAGGATGACAGGCTCCCGAGCCTGTACAACCTGCGGGTCGCTTCGACCCGGGAATCCGACCCGGGCATCCCTAGGGCGTTTGCTTGGCAGGCTATGATTGGATGGGTTGTGCCATATTGATGGTGTTCACTGATTTTTGGCGGTGGTCGCGGTAGTGGTCGA
>NZ_JBISBU010000209.1:0-470 GCF_044385805.1 Haloferula sp. A504 | reverse complement strand
GACCGGCGCCTTGACCCGGGCTCCGGCGGCGGTGCGGCGATCGCCGCCGGGACCGATCTTTCCGGCTTCACCGGTTTGATTTCGGTCGAGGGCAAACAGAATTTCTGGTTCGCCGGCAGCGTGGCCAACGCCACGTTCGGCCTCGAAGTGGTGGACGCCGACCACAACTACGTGATGCAGAACGGCGTGGACGTGAAAGTCACCTCGGCAGTCTTCGGCAGCACGACGCTGCCAACGGGTAACTATACCGGCACGGACCTGATCAACCTCGGCCTCGGCGCCTACATCACCGACAACGGCGGCACCCTGTCGGTAGTGCCCGCCGCCCAGCCCGGAGAGCCCAAGATCACCGCAATCTCGGTGTCCGGCTCGGTTGCCACGATCGTCATGAAAGGAACGTCCGGCACCGACTACTACTGCGCCGGCTCGGATGACCTCACGAGCTGGGCGACCGAGATCGTCCCCACCGA
>NZ_JBISBU010000208.1:0-488 GCF_044385805.1 Haloferula sp. A504 | reverse complement strand
TCGGTCTGCGGCTCGCTGTTGTCGTCGAGCAGCGCATCGGCAAAGTCCACCGCGTAGAAGTCCGAAGGACGTCCACCACCGGCCACCACCGACTGGCTCGGAACAGCGGCTCCGGCGTCGTAGCTGAAGATATTGCCAACCGTGATGCTCTGGAAACCGGGAGTCCCAGCCTGGGCAGGCTTCGTGCCAGCCTGCGCGTCGGTCGACTGGAAGTGACCGTCACTCGCGAACTCCGCAAGGTTGCCCATCACGTCGTGGATGATGGAGTTGCGCAGCGCACCGTTGAAGTTGTCGTCCAGGAAGATGCCGTTGTCCTTGCCGGCTCCCGACTGCGGACCATTGGCCACCGAACCGCCGATGAAGGTCGCGTTCCAGATCTGGGGCGCCGACGGAAGGGCCGCCGTGTTCCCAACCTTCGCCGCACCGTCGTTGGTGTCGATACCATCCCATTCACCACAGTTGTCGCCGTTGTTGTTCTGGATGACGAA
>NZ_JBISBU010000207.1:0-491 GCF_044385805.1 Haloferula sp. A504 | reverse complement strand
CGCCACTCGTCGCTGAGTTCCATGCTCTGTCGCCACGGCATCCGCGACCACGACGAGGCCGCCGCCAAGCTCATCGAGTTCGCCCGCCAGGCCCTGCCGCCCGACCCGGTCCGCGTGCCCACCCTCCAGCGCACGCTCGCCGCCGCCGTCGATCTCCACCGCTGCCTGCACCGCAACGCGCTGGAGCTGCGCCGCGAGGCCGCCCAAGCGCTCGCCGCCACCCCCTACGCCCTGCTCACCAGCATCCCGGGCATCGGTTTCGTGCTCGCCGCCGGCCTCGCCGGCGAACTCGGCCCGCCCGACCCGCACCGCACCCTCGACCAGACCTGCGGCTACGCCGGCATCGTCCCGCGCACCTACCAGAGCGGCGGTCCCGACAAGCCCGCCGTCCAAGGCAAGGTCGGCCCGCGCTGCAACCGCATCCTCAAGGACTGGACCGTGCAGAGCGCCATGAAGCTCCTCCTCTACGGTCCCAACGAAATCAAGGACCG
>NZ_JBISBU010000206.1:0-500 GCF_044385805.1 Haloferula sp. A504 | reverse complement strand
TACCGTTGGTATGATCCCGTGACCGGCAGGTGGCCATCCAGGGACCTGATTGAAGAACGGGGCGGAGTGAACCTGTATGTGTTCGTAGGCAATAATGGAGTGCTTCGCTTCGATATACTTGGACTAGATTGGCTGGGGCAAGAGCTCAGATCCAACTTTCTTGAAAGGGTTGATGTCTTAGTGTTTTTTAGTCCGGTCCTTGGGAGTATTATCAACTGGATATTTGATGAAGCTCATCTGATGGATTTTCATGGCGACATCGTTGGGCATCCAGAAATCGCTGATAAGCTCGACTTGTATTATCGGACGAAGTGCCTTCAGAAGCACTCCGGCAGCGGTGAGTGGGAAGCAATTTCGGTTGATAGGGGTGATGATCCAGGAATCAATTTTAATCCGTCGCTTGACACCTCTGACTCGGCATTTTGGCTGGGAACGCCACAAAGTGTGGAGGTTCTCAAGGGGACATTCGATTGTTGCGCGATAAAGCACAGCAGCGGTTA
>NZ_JBISBU010000205.1:0-502 GCF_044385805.1 Haloferula sp. A504 | reverse complement strand
ACCACGCCCGCCAAGACGCTGGACATCGACGGTGACAACATCATCGGCACCGACGGATATCGCACCAGCAACCGGTCTTCAAACCCGTCCTACGCCACGACCTCGGTCGAAGCTCCGAATACCAATAATTTCAGCAAGATCGACGATCCGAACAATCCATCGGGCGCTGACGTCACGACCGGGGCATTGCACGATGCAAACGCCGGGCTCGGGGAGGAAACCGTGGCGCTGCTTGAATTCGTGATCACTGGAGCCATCCCCGTCGGTGAAACTCTGCGAGTGGGTGTCTTGATCGACAGCGTTGGCTCGTCGGACGGCTCCAATTCCGCCACCTACACCCTCAAGCAGACCGTCGGCGGTTCGGCCACAGCCACCACTCCGGTGCTGAACTATCAGGACGGAAGCCTCGATGTGGCCTATTTCGACGTCACCGACTTCAGTGTGGGGGACACCTTCGTGGTCACATCCACGACCTCGGATTCCAACTCGGTATTCTCCGCCA
>NZ_JBISBU010000204.1:0-503 GCF_044385805.1 Haloferula sp. A504 | reverse complement strand
GTATTGGAGGCGACCACGCTTCCCTGGTTCAGGGCGGCATCAGGGAGGTAGATGTTGATCGTGTCGGTCGCTCCGAAAATCATTTCGCCGACAACTAGATAGGTCGTACCGGCGACCACACCGCCCTTTGATCCCGACCTGGTATTACCTGCGCCATCAACCCAAAGGCCCGTCCAGAGGTCGGTTTTGTAGATCTCGAAGCCCAGGCCATTGCCGTTGTTAGAAAGCGGCACTCTACCCAAATTAATCATGGGGTCCGTACCCAAGGCAAAGCCGAAATCCTGGTTCGTTCCAAGATTTCCCGCCGTGACAAGCACGCTGAACCAGAGGGTATCGCCATCGTCTAGGTAGCCGCTGAGAGTGCTGCCCGTGCTGACGGAGGCGATGCCCCCGCTACTGGGATCGACCTTATTTCCAGAGGAGTCCAGGGTCCCGTAGCTGAGCGTGGGAGCGTCGACCGTCATGGTCGATGCTACCCAAGTCCCACTGAGCCCAGTCCCGGA
>NZ_JBISBU010000203.1:0-506 GCF_044385805.1 Haloferula sp. A504 | reverse complement strand
GTCATCGGGTGCTGCGGCTGCGAGCGGATGTGGGACACGCGGTCCTTCTGCATCTCCTTCTGGAAGCGGCTGGTGCCGCGCCAGGTGGCATACTGCCGGCCGTTGTCGGTGAGCATCTCGCGGGGCACGCCGTATTCGCCGACGGCCCGGCGGTAGAGCTCGATGACGGCCTCGGCGGTCTGGCTGCTGAACAACTCCGCTCCGGTGATGAAGCGCGAGTAGTCGTCGAGATAGGCCACCAGGTAGGCGTAGCGGCCTCCGAGCCGGAAGGTGAAGATGTCGCTCTGCCACATCTGGTTGGGCGTGGCCCGCTCGAAGCGCCTCGGCTTGGAGGGGTTGCGGCGGGGCTTGCGCCGCGTTTTCTCGATGAGGGCCTCCTCATTGAGCGTCCGGCGGACGGTCTCGGGGCTTGCCTCCATGAGGAACCAGCGGCGCAGCACCTGGGCGATGCGGCGCACGCCCCAGCCGGGGTTGGCCTGCTTGAGATCGACGATCTTGCCACGCAC
>NZ_JBISBU010000202.1:0-506 GCF_044385805.1 Haloferula sp. A504 | reverse complement strand
GTGCGTGGCAAGATCGTCGATCTCAAGCAGGCCAACCCCGGCTGGGGCGTGCGCCGCATCGCCCAGGTGCTGCGCCGCTGGTTCCTCATGGAGGCCAGCCCCGAGACCGTCCGCCGGACGCTCAATGAGGAGGCCCTCATCGAGAAAGCGCGGCGCAAGCCCCGCCGCAACCCCTCCAAGCCGAGGCGTTTCGAGCGGGCCACGCCCAACCAGATGTGGCAGAGCGACATCTTCACCTTCCGGCTCGGAGGCCGCTACGCCTATCTGGTCGCCTACCTCGACGACTACTCGCGCTTCATCACCGGAGCGGAGTTGTTCCGCAGCCAGACCGCCGAGGCCGTCATCGAGCTCTACCGCCGGGCCGTCGGAGAATACGGCGTGCCCCGCGAGATGCTCACCGACAACGGCCGCCAGTATGCCACCTGGCGCGGCACCAGCCGCTTCCAGAAGGAGATGCAGAAGGACCGCGTGTCCCACATCCGCTCGCAGCCGCAGCACCCGATGAC
>NZ_JBISBU010000201.1:0-507 GCF_044385805.1 Haloferula sp. A504 | reverse complement strand
GTCAGCCCGGTGAGGTTTTCCAGGTCGTGGATGGTCACCGTTTCGGTGCAGTCGCCATTATCGACCGTGGTGTAGTGCGTCGGCTCCAGCGTCAGCGACTGCCACACCACCGGATCCGCGAGGGTCGCCGCGTATTCCAGCGTGTAGGTCACATCCAGCAACGCCCCGGTCGGGCGGATGAAGACCCCTTCCAAGGTCCCCGGCGCCAGCGTCGAGGGCTGGATGATCCAGGCGGTGCGTCCCAGCCACCCACTGCCGCTGCCGTCCTCCGCCGGCATCGCAAAGGCGAACTCCGCGAGGTTGTCGTAGGCGTCGAGGTCCGGATTGCCATCCGCCCACTCGCCCGGGTGCTGGTAGAGCCACTCGTCCCAGTCGTCCGGGCAGGTGTCGAGTGTCTCCACGAAGTCGTTGTCCGGGCTTTCCTCGCCCGGCGCGATGACGATCGGCGTGATGTCGCCGATGATGTCCAGGTCGCCGCCGTCGACGTCGCCGAAGCTGTCGTAGCCC
>NZ_JBISBU010000200.1:0-513 GCF_044385805.1 Haloferula sp. A504 | reverse complement strand
AGGGCGTTTGTGTCGCAGGAGTTGCGGGGCCTCTGTTGCAAGGGATGTTTCCTTTTTGCTAGACATTGCCCTCAAAACCGGCAGGTTATCCGGGTGATGAACTGCCTCCACATCTGCTCTGCCCATGATCCGCTCACCCGCCGTCTCGAGATCCGCCAGGCCACCGAGGACTTCGAGATCAGCCAGCTGCGCGCCGCGCTCAACGCCGAGCATTACCTGAAGGCCGGCAGGCCCGCCGGCAACACCGTCTGGCAGGGCATCTACCGCACCGACACCGAGGATGGCTACCCGGTGCTCTGCGCGGTGCTGTGCTGGTCGGGCGCGGCGCTGCGGCTCAAGGACCGCGACGAATGGATCGGCTGGGATCCGCTCACCCGCGCCAGCCGCCTGCCGCTGGTCGTCCAGCTGCGGCGCTTTCTGGTGCTCGAAGCCAGCCGCGAGCCCAACCTCGCCACCCGCTGCATGGGGCTGGCCCTGCGCGAGATGCCCGGCCACTTCGAGGCGAAATACGGA